>CAZXLU010000130.1:0-4491 GCA_964641875.1 Candidatus Woesearchaeota archaeon
GTCAGTCACTTAAATTCATGCGATGACGCCATCGAGAACTGGGGAATGTGGGTTACAAGCCCTTACTCCAATCCGCCCCTCGGGCCGGTGTGAAGCGCTCAAGTCCGGTTACGAGGGGTGTTGGGCTCAGTGATGGGCCCCGCCTACCCGACTCGATCATAACTCCATTATCATTCAGCTATTTCATTTCAATTTTATTTTAAGAATATTTAAGGAAATGACTTCTTTACCTAAAGAATAAAATTTATGAGATTTATCGATTGAGACATAAATGCCTTGAGTAGATGCAATTGCTTTGATCTCATTAAAGAGATGTGAGTTCGATGAAAGAACAACAAATATATCTTTTTGTGGGTCGGTTTTCTGAAGAAAAGGCTTGATGGTTTTTTGATCTTTTTCAAAAACTCCTGTTAGCAACAACGCTCCATTATATCCCATCGAATCCAACGCATATCCCAGATTTGCGATGCCAATTGAACAACCATTTGGCGATATTATTCTTTCATGATCATTAAAAATAATTCTTATATTTCTTCCAGATTTAAAAATCGGAAAAAATATCGAATCTATTTTATTAACGAATTTGTATAATTCTTGTGCAGAATTACAATTGAGATGAGAATAAGAATAAGCGGGAAATCTTGAATTGTTAAAGGCAAAAAAGAGTAAGATTAAGATATAAGTAGAGATTAATTTTACTGAATTTAGCTTATTAGTAGTTCTTGTGGTGGTGGCAATAATCATGGCAGATAGACAAAGGATTAAATCAATTACAAGAATATACCCTGTTTGCCGAGTGTCGAAAAATATCTTTGTACTCCATGTATCGAGAGAGAATTTATTAGTGATTAAGATTAAGAAAATTATAAGAAAAATGATGAAAATAATTAATTTGATTAGAGTTTGGTAAAGCAGTGAAACAGGATATTCTTCGTCAGGAATCCAAATGACGAGATCAATCAATACGGTTAGAGCAAGAAAAGATGGAAGATATAATGGGTAGGCCATGTAATATGGTTGGAGAACGGGATGACCTAAGGATTGAAATATGAAAAAAAGAAAAAATGCGAGAAAAAATTCTAGAAGAATTTGTTTCTTGAATGAAAAATCTTGAAATCGAGCGAATGGTTTTCCTTTAATGAAATTCAGGAAAACCCAGAGCCCCATTAAAGTAAAAATAATTTCCCATAGGATGACCTGCTCGCTCCTGATCCACCATAAACTATCCCAAGATCTCCACCAGCTAGATTCAAGGGAAGGGTGAGATAAAAGTTGAGCCGATCTCCCTGCTAGAATTGTGAAAAAAAAGAACTGTCTTCCATGGATAAAATTTATTAATCCTAGAATTATTGTGATGAAAACTCCTCCGAGTGAGGCAGGGGATATTACGACAAAGATAAGTGTTCTTATGGACAATGTTCGATATAAATAATAGAGCTTTATGAAAAATATGGGAAGAAAAATGAGGGCAAAGAGGATATTTGTATGAATGGTCAGGGCTATGAAAAGACCAGTAACAAAAAATCTTATTTTCGATGGGGGAAGAGAAACTGAAGAAAGGATAAGGTAGTATGAGGTTACGAAAAGTAAACCCGAAAAAGCATTATGATAGTCCCATCCTCCACTACCTAATGCTGGTTGATAGGTGATATAACCTAAGGTTAACAGGAAAGCTGTCAGTTGATTGGAGAGTTTGACGAGTACAGAAAAAAGCATTACTGATGTTAATAAAATAATTCCTAGCCGTAATATATAGGCTGAAAGTAAATCAGGAAAAATACGATGTGTATAATAACCTACCAGAATCCAAGGGAGTCGTGCTATTTTCTTGTTTGATCCAAGAAATTGTGCTGTATCATAATGTTTAAAATATCCAAGATACATCCATCCATCCATCCCTCCCCTTGAAAAAATCCAGTCACGATTGACGTAGCTGATAACGAATAAAAGGATTAAAAATAAGATCGCATTGAATAAATATGGAAAAATCCTTCGGACTTTAATCTTGGAAATAGAGGAAATCATTGTTATCTTTCAGTTTTAATGTTTGATTAATGGGATGCTGGCACAAATTGGGTAGATATAATTTTTATTCTGGCTCCTCGATTATCGGTCGATTCAAAAATAATTGGTCCTGTTAAGTTCCAGCTTTTTTCTGAAAAATAAATTTCAATTGGATTTGAAAAAGGTCCTAAAATGTACCTTTTAAGAAATTGATTGCCGCTTTTATTTAATGCTCCGACCGCAACTCTTCCACTTTTAATTTTTAATTTGATGATAATGGTTCCTGAATAAACATTTTTTTTGAGCATAGGGATTAGGTTGGCAGTATATTGCCAAGAGTTTTTGGGAAAATCGATGATTGTTTCCCCAATCTTATTTCTGATTAAGTTATTGCCTTTGATGATAGAATGAATAGAGGTATTTATTTGCAACTTTTCTTTCTTAGAATATTGAACACCAATAATAATTAAATTTAATTTAAACCTAGGTGTGTGAATTATTTTCTTGTCTAGGATTGACCAATGAGCATCTTTTTTTCGCAGATAATCGAGCAATCTTCCAGAAAAATATAAATTGTTTGTTAGAACAGCCAGAACGTCCTGACCAACAGAGATATTGTCTAGGTACTTATCAGGAATAATGCTTGTTGATTGCATATCAACCCATGGCATTACATTATCGTATCCTGTACCTACCAAGGCATTTCCAATTGTATGAACAAAAAATGTGCATTTAGGTGCCCATTCAATCTTTTCATTGCCATCGTAAGTGATATTTACTTTCTTGCCTCTTTCAAAATAGGGAAATAGAAATTTGTCGACAGTGTTGACAACCTTAGAAACATCTTTCCCATAGTGGCACTGGTCTCGAAAGAAAACTCCGAGTTCATACCATTCAAGGGAAGGTGTTTGGCTCGGAGGCCATTCTGCGTTAGCTGTTGAAAATCCGATCAGTAATAAAAAAACAACAAAATATCTTATATTTAAATTATGAATAAGGAAATTCTTTTGTTTTATATATGTGAGGAGTATTGCTCCGTAGAGTGAGATCATCAGAATAACCATCGGTTTTCCGTTTCGCCAAACTTCAGGAAGCCAGTAAAATAGGCTTTGTGGAAGTTGAATTTTTCCGAGGGCCAATGGTAAGAAGATCGCTAAAAATAATACTGACGAAAGAAGAGAATGGAGAATTGACCACCGAAGTGAAGTGTTGCAATACGAGGTAGCTCTATAAATCAAGGCTGAAAGGGAAAAAAATGTTGGAATCACTAATGGAAACGCCATGTAATAAGGTTGAAGCATTGGGTGACCAAGTTCTTGAAATAAAATAAAAATTCCAACACTTGTGAGGAAGCCAAGATATACCGTACCGGACGAAGTCCAAGTTAAGCTTAAACCCCATTTTCTTTTTTTTAAATCGAGAAGAAAGACAGTAAGAAGGACAATTAAAATTGATTCGATGTAGGGAGTTTGGGATCCCTTTAACCACCAAAAAGTATTCCATGCCGACCACCAGCTTTTTTCAAGGCTTGGATTTGAAAGAAGCTCCGCTGATCGATGAAATAATTGTCTGAAGAAAAAAAAACTCCTTCCATTGATGGCGTTAATGATCCCAAGAATGACTGTAATAAATATTCCACCGATCAATATTCCTGAAATTGAAGCCCACATCCAGCGATCGAAAAATTTTTGATATATTTGATGGGTTTGTCTCTGATGGATAACTTCAAAAAAAAGAGCTGGAATTAAGAGAAAAAAGAGGATATTAGTGTGAACTGTCAAAGTAAAAAGAATTCCAAATAAAAAAAACCTGGCAAACAAATGGTCTTTTGATGAAGAAGATTGGATAATCAAAAGATATGATATAAGGTACAGAGGCCCAGCAAGAGTATTGTGGTAATCCCATCCACCACTTCCAAGACCTGGCATGTATGTCATGAATGCCAAGGTTCCTAGAACAGCAGTGGCTCGATTAAAGAGAATTGAACTAATCTTATAAAAGGTACAGGCTCCTAAGTAGACCAACCCAAGTCGGAGAATATAATTTGCGATGTCGTTTGAAAATAATTTGTGGATAAAATATCCCAAAAGGATCCATGGAAGGCGAGCAATTTTCTTATTGTCGGATAAAAATGAAGAATGATCGAAATGTTTAAAATAGCCAAAGTACATCCATCCGTCGATTCCACCGCGAGTAAAAAGCCAATCGTAATTGGCCACAGTCATTGCAGCAAGGACGAGCCCTATTATCAAATAGTCCAGTGTTTCATATTTAAGAATCCTTAATTTCTCTTTTTCTAGTGATGAAATTGAAAATTTCATATATGTCCCAAGGCTTTGTAATATAAAAGCGTTTTAACAAATCTTTTGGTTGCAATTAGATTGGAACTAGGTGAAAGGTGGATTCCTCCATCAATACTCATCAATCCAAAGCAGCAATTCCAAATTTAAGACCCACAGGACGTCTTCGATATTTTTTCTCGAAGAT
>CAZXLU010000131.1:0-4479 GCA_964641875.1 Candidatus Woesearchaeota archaeon
GAGAGGAGCGGAGAGGGTGACTATCCGGAGAAGCAGGAGGGAAGGATGGGCGCTCTACGGTGGTCTCATTTTCGATCTTCCACCTTGCCCGTCCGGAGAGGGCCAGTGCGACGCGCGAGTCGGGGGGGTAAATCTTAAGTCTCCATCACACACTAGGTTTAATCCACCGGCTTTAGCCGGTCCGATTTAGCCATGCGACTTGATGCAGATAAATGTGATATTCAGGCTAATTTTGTATCTTTTGCGTGTTTAGATTGGTGCGCCAAAGCGGAATATAATCCGCAGTGCCAATCTAAACGAACCCACCCGCCGTGCGGGTGGTAGTTAAGATTTATAAAATTTATAAAATCTCAACTCAAGAAGTAACGAATGTGGGGGAAGGATAATGCGTATTGTATTGGATTTGCAAGGCTCCCAGACAGAAAGCAGATTCCGTGGTATTGGGCGCTATTCACTTTCACTTGCTAAAGCGATTGTCCGAAATCGAGGCAATCACGATGTAATAATCGCTCTCAATGGGCTATTCCCCGAAACGATAGAAGCAATCAAAGCCGCTTTTGACCAGATCTTGCCTCAAGAGAATATTAAAATTTGGTATGCACCGGGACCGGTGAGTGCAATCAATCCGGAAAATAAAGGCCGGAGAAAAGTTGGGGAACTCATCAGAGAAGCTTTTTTATTAAACTTGAACCCTGACATTGTTCATGTTTTAAGTTTGTTTGAAGGATGGGGGGATGATGCAATTACAAGTATTGGTGCTTTTTCTCTCAATCTTCCCACAGTGACTACGCTGTATGATTTGTTCCCACTAGCAAGTCCTGAAGAAGACCTAAAGTCATCACCATTATGGAAACAATTCTATATGGAAAAAATTTCATATTTAAAAAAATCTCTTATGTTATTGGCTATTTCAGACTTCACTGCAACAGAAGGAAGAAGATTGCTTGCAAAAAGCAGTGATGATGTAGTGAGCATTTCGGCTGGGTACGATGATTTTTTCAAAAAAATCGATATTCCTAAAGATATTAAATCTTCCTTGTGGAACCGTCTAGGATTAAGAAAAGAAATAGTGCTCTATGCTAGTGGAGCGGATGAAAGAAAAAATCATGCTCGTTTAATTCGGGCATATGCAGCCCTTCCCATAACTCTCCGAAAGAAATATCAACTGGTATTGGTCGGAAAAATGCCAGAATTTCATACTGAAAAATTCAAAAATATTGGGAAAGATGCAGGACTAGAACCAAATGAATTAGTCTTAACTGATTATGTGTCAGATGAGGAGATGCTTTATCTGTATAATCTCTGCAAGCTTTTTGTTTTTTCTTCATATGCCGAAGGATTTGGGTTGCCTGCACTTGAAGCAATGGCGTGTGGCGCTCCGGTCATTGCTGGAAACACAACAAGTCTTCCCGAAATAATCGGATTAAATGAAGCTTTATTTGACCCATTTGATGAATCAAGTATTTGTGAAAAAATGTTCCAGGCTTTAACAAATAAAGCCTTTCGGTCTCGGTTGATTCGTCATGGCTTGAAGCAATGCCAAAAGTTTTCATGGGATAAGAGTTCTAAGCATGCATTAGAAATTTATGAAAAAATTTACTTTTCCAGAAAGTCAAATAAAAGTACTAATGAATTAATTTCTGTGACAAAATCAGGAATATTCACTAAAAATTTTAAGAGGATTCTCCTTATAAAGCTCGATCATATGGGAGATTTCTTATTGGCAATCCCTTCTATCATGAAAGTTAGAGCAAAATATCCCTATTCTAAAATTGATATCATAATAGGTAGCTTTTGTTTCGAGATTGCGAAAAAATTAAATGTTTTTTCGAATATATATATTTATGATTTTTTCAAGAAAAAATCATCAGAAACTCCGGCATTTAATCTTGAACTGGAAAATTTATTACTCGAAAAGCTTGAGGAATATGATATTGCGATAGATCTGCGACGACCAAGGGATACAAGATTCTTGTTGGCAAAAGTTCGGTCAGCGATTAAAGTTGCTTATCAGTCACATTTTCAGGAAATTGATGAACAAATCAATATTCTCCTTCCTTCTGAAATAGACCAACCATTTGAAGCTAACATACACAATAAGAAATCTATTGCACTTGAGATGCTTCGTCTGGTAGATGCATTGCCTGCCGATATCAACGATTTTATTTATTTTCCTGATTTTGTCTCTGAAGCAGTGACTATCAGCCGTAATATAGGCATCTTTCCAATGGCAGGGGTTTCTACAAGGGAATGGGGTTTTGAAAACTATAGTCGATTAATCGACATCCTATCAAATGATAAGAGGGTGGAATTTATAAACCTTTACTTCTCAGACCATAACGACCTTGGACCATATATGAAAATCAAGAACGACAATATTAAATTTCACGTGGGACTTTCGTTTGATGAACTCATAAAATCAGTTGCGTCTAATATTGTTATTGTTTCCAACAATTCATTCGGTGCACATCTTTCTTCATATCTAGGGCTCAATCTTGTCGCTATTTACAGTGGGCACGAAACAATAGAGGAATGGTCTCCGGTTTTTGGAAGCTCAATCGTAATTTCCCGTCCGATATCTTGTTCTCCTTGCCATAATCCAACGGACTACTGCAACATTTTATGTCTTAAAGATATTTCTCCTAACCAGGTTATGAGCTCTATCAATGAGTTCTTAGTAAAGGATTATGCACTTGATCCTCATCATTTGATCACATCTGATCATGAGAAAAATGTCCACAAATCGTCTCCCTATGAAGAGGATCAAGGTTTACCCCAAGCCTTAATAAGGGCAATCAGCTCATTAGAAAAACAAGTTAATGATTCCTTTGTGGAAAACCTTACCCCATTCATTGCCCAGAATTTTCCTCCAAAGACGGCTAGAAAGAAGTTATTCGTTGATATTTCCGAGCTTGTGCAAAGAGATGCCAAAACTGGAATACAACGGGTTGTCCGAAGCCTTTTAAATGGACTGTTGGAGCATCCTATTGAAGGATTTCAGACTATTCTGACTTACGCTACACCTGACCAAGCTTATCGATGTGCGACTAGGTTTACCGCAAAGTTTCAGGGGACTCCCAATGATGGATTGACCGATGAACTAATAGAATATCATTCCGGTGATATTTTCTTCGTGCCAGATCTTTGCCCTTCTGTCCAAAACAAACATCAACTTTTTTATCAGACTCTCCGACAAAATGGCGTCAAAGTTTGGTTCTTAGTTTATGACCTTCTACCTATCCTACATCCAGAGTGGTTTCCTTCCCAGATGAGAACAATCTTTGATCAGTGGCTTTCAATTATTACACAATGTGATGGGGCAGTATGTATTTCTTTAGACACTGCATCTAGCTTATATAATTGGTGTCTTGAAAAAGGTGTTGAACGAATGCTTCCCTACCGTATTGCGACTTTCTCTATTGGACATGATTGGATTAATTCAAAACCTTCTATTGGAATACCTGCAGAGAGCCAATATCTATTAAGTAACCTTCGTGCTCGCTTAAGTTTTTTGATTGTTGGCACCATTGAACCGAGGAAGGGTCATGAACAAACGATTGAAGCATTTGATCTGCTTTGGAAAGAAGGGTTTGATCTCAACCTTATTTTCGTTGGAAAGCAAGGCTGGAAGGTTGAGACGCTCGTCAAAAGAATCCTGAATCATCCTGAACTTGGGAGGCGTTTTTTTTGGTTGACAGGGGTCAGCGATCAATACCTTGAAATAATTTACACGCATTCAACTTGTTTGATAATGGCTAGTGAAGGTGAGGGACTAGGG
The DNA here is from genome assembly GCA_964641875.1 of Candidatus Woesearchaeota archaeon. Taxonomy (GTDB): domain Archaea; phylum Nanobdellota; class Nanobdellia; order Parvarchaeales; family Parvarchaeaceae; genus Parvarchaeum. The sequence goes on from CAZXLU010000131.1 coordinate 3,779, forward strand.
CTACCTATAGTTGAAGCAGCTCAACATGGGATTCCTATCATTGTACGTGATATTCCCGTTTTTCGTGAATCGGTAGGAAAATCCGCCTATTTCTTTTCTGGAAACTCACCATTTGATTTATCTAATGCGGTAAAAAGTTGGTTGACATTATATAAAATAAAAAAACATCCAGAGAGTAGTGGAATCCAGCGAACCACATGGAAACAAAGTCTTAATCAATTAGAAGAAATCTTACTTCATGACAAGTTTCTTTATAAAATTTTGCCGGGTCGATTGAAACAATAAGGGCATGTAAACTTATTTAGGTAATCCCCCGGCTCTGCCGGGGGTATGATGATTAAATGGTCCCTCCCTCTTTCCTAACGGCCTCAAGCGGGCCAAAATGGGTGGTGATAAGACTCACTCATTCACGGAATAACGAAGGAGGAACCACAATGAAGATTACGACAATTGGCCTGGATCTGGCAAAAACCGTGTTTCATCTGACATTCCTCAAGTCGAAATTTGCATCGAGGATTTTTGAGGGGCAGGATTTTTGGGGCACATGACGGGATTCTATGGGTCATGGCTCCAGGGTTGGAATTCGTTCATCCACGGGGTACAGGCGTGAATGATCTTCAGTTTCTTGAATCTGTCATCCCGGTAGCCGTACGCCCGACGGATGACATTCTTCGCTTTCTGGTTGGTCGATTCGACGTACC
>CAZXLU010000132.1:0-4478 GCA_964641875.1 Candidatus Woesearchaeota archaeon
GAGCAAAAAAGTTAGCTAACTATATGAGAGGAGAGGCTAATAAGGAAAGAGCTTTAAAAAGAAAGTAATTAGGGAGATTAGAATATATGTTAGAACGTATTAAGTTAAAAAATGGTTGGATTAAAGAATTACATTATCCAAAAATATCTTATGTTAAAATGTCTAAAATTGGAAAACGCACTGTTAGATTGGAAGTAATTACTAATCATTACTGGAGTGATGAAAGACCATATATGGCTTCAATACGTTATACTTACCCTAACCCATCTAAATTATATTGGATTGGCGATTATAGCTCCTTACGAACAGCTCAGAATGGATTAGAGCTTGCCAGAAAGAAAAAGAAAATATTAAAGGAAATGCATTTACTATAAGGTGAAAGAAATGGTAAAAAATAAAAAACAAGTATACCTTCCTGGGAAGCCAAAAGATACACACTTTAAGAATATGGAAGCATTTAGAAAATATACAGCATATTTGCATATACACAATATTCCCCACCATAAAGCGCAATCTGTGTATATAGCTGGTATGCCACATAAACTAAATTGTAAGGAGTGCAAGTAAATGGATGTATCTACTAAGTTGCAAATTCAATCTTTACAGAGTGAGTTAAATACACTCAAAGAAAAAAATGTTTACTATCGCGATGAAATAAAGAGATATAGAAAACGCCAGAAATACGAAGTCAGTAAACGGCATGCAAGAAGTAATTATACTATTGATAAAATTAGAGCTAAAATTGCAGTTAATAATGACCAAATGAAAGAAATTAGAAAAGAAATTAGTAAGTTAAGAGGTAAGTAAAAATGAGATATATAATACCTATATCGAGATATATAATACCTATATCGGATCATCCATTGTACGCTCTTCGGTTTTCCAAAACTAAAGTTGGATATAGTATATTTATGTTTAACAAAAAGATAGGATATCTTCATAAACACACTCATAGAGATACTAATAAAAAGGATATTCAAATTAATATACTACTTGCTTCAACAAAGGAATACAATAGATATAAAAATGTTATTTGGTGTGAACCATCTTTTAACGAAGCTAAAGAATCAGTTAAAAGAAAATTATCTGGACAGTTAAATTATCTAAAGAAAGCCTTTAGATATTATAAAACGATGGAAAAGAAAGAATGGGAATCGACGAATGAAGCAGCGGAAATGGCTTATGAAATGGGTGCGGAAGAAGCAGAATATGATCCATATAAAGGAGCAGAACTTCGGATTATACAAAAATGCAGACGGGCAACAATAAAAAGATATCCAGAAGCAAAGAAATGGTTTCCATCTCCAACAGAATTAATCAAATGGGAAAAAATGCCAAAGTCTTCTCAATATGGTAAAGAGGCACCTTACGGTATGGCAAGATATGATGAGTTTGGAGGTCTATAAACGCCAACCTCATCGGAAGCCAAATTATTATTTTTTGGCAGGGAAATGAAGCGAGATTATCCAGAGGATAAATTATATTCTAATGATGATTTAAGAGAAAAGTATAAAATGTTGGCATTATCAGAATTACGAAGATTAGGATATACTAAAGATAATAAAGTTTCAAGGGAAACATGGCATAAACTACAAAATGAGAAATTATACAGGCTTGCCAGGATAATAGATAAAGAAGGGTTAGTTGACTTTAACGGTGCTTACATTAAACATTCATCTGAAAAATTGCATACCAATGAAAAGGGCAAAATAATCCTTCCGGAAAAGAAGGGGACTATATTTGACTATTAGCAGTTATCTTTCCTTATCAAACATATTAGAAATAATAGCTTTAGTTATGTGGACTTATATTTTATTGGTTATAATATACAAATTCTTTCCCTTATTAAAAAATATTTGGTTTGTCGTTTTATTCATAATAATCGCAATAGGAGTATATCTATTAATATTATTTCCTTCGTTTACCAGATTAATACTTTTCAGTTAATGAAGTAAACTTAATATAACTTTAAATAGATAAAATGGAATTTTGGTATCATGGAAGCAATAACAAAAAAGATGCATTATGCAAAATTTAAAATAGTAGCCAAACATAAGAATAAAAGAGAATATATTGGAAAGGCATTGGAAAAACTTCGGGATGATACATTGGAAAAGGGAAGATATTATCTTTTACAATATAGAGGTGCCGCTCACCAACCTTATGTAGTTAGAAGAGTTAATAAACCAACGGGCACTTCTGATTGGATTTTAATTAAATAAAAAGCATTAAATACATTTACTATATTATTTGGTAATGGTAATTTCTACTGAATATCAATATATTATCGTTAGTGGAGTAATAATTTTCATTGCGGTTATTATTCTATTGAGATTGAGAAAAACAAAATTTAAAAGTCCATCTGCTTCTAATAATGGAAATAGAGAAGCAAAAACTATATTATCCATAATTAAACAACATGAGTTAAAAAATTATCCGGATGGTATTGGTTTGACCAGGTTTGTACCAAAAGCAGAAATGGAAGAAATTAAGAGTCAACTTCTGCCATATAAGTATGTATGGAGTGAAGAGAAAGAGAAATTTATTATAGCCAGTAATCTGGACGAAGAATCACTCATACAGGTTTTCGATTTATTTGATACCAGAATAGTTAAATTGGAAGATGCGGTATATGGTAAAAAGTATAATGATCCAGATGTTAGACTTCCAATGGATTTTACTCCATTGCTTGAAAGGTTAGATAGATTAGAAAATAAGATTGAAAGATTATTAAATCCTGTATCAGTCAATTCGCCCAAAACCGTGACCAAATCTCAAGACCCAGCCCCAAAAGCAGAAGATAAGAAAATTGAAATTGATCTGGCTTACTTTAGTGAACCCCGCACAACAGAAGATATTGTTGAACATTTTAAATTAACAACCAAACAGGGTCTATACATGAAGCTTACCGCATTGGGTGTAAAGAGAAATGCGGATGGAAATTATTACACTGCGGAATCTGTGAATTCGCAGGATAAAGCATAATAGAATTATTTGAGCTATTTTTAGAAATCTTTTAACCACATTTTATTTCTCTTTTGGATATATATGTCATTGGAATATTGACCATCAATGTAGTAGATTGGTATTACAAAAGGTCAGGCTATTGTTTATCAATATAGTCTTAAATATGTATTCAAGTATTAATTTAAAAATGAAAGTATCATTAATCATCTTTGGTGTGTTAGTTTTGCTCGTTGGCATTGGACTATTTTTTAACGCTATTACACTGGCGCAACTTCCCAGCATAGTTGGAAATAGTCAGGTAGTAGTTAATAGTGGCGTTAATTTACAACCTTTAATAATAGATTATGCGGCTGGTGGAACAGTATTTAGTATTATTGGTGCTATATTAATATTTTTGGGAATAAGATTTTAATTCCCAACCATAATTTTAAATTATTACCAACCTTTTTGGATTATGCACAATATCCGGTGTGCGAATAGTAAGGCTCTTTATTGTAATTGTAGTGGGTGTGGGGGAAGACTACATGGCAACAAAGGAACCGGTCGTGGAAAAATAAAAACACCAGAAGTTGATTCCTTACTTGAACAACCAAATATGTTTTGCTCTTCCTGTGGAACAATTCTACAACCTGCAAAAAACATAGTTATTAAAGGAAATAAAACATATATTAGATGCCCAAATTGTGCAAAAGAATGGAAGGTTTAGTATGCCGTTAAATTATGATCAGATAAAGTTTAATCCTCCGGATGGTAAAATGTTTTCTTACTACCGGCAGGATTTAATAGAATCGAAAGTTATATCAGACGTTTTAGAAGTTGTAATAGATGTAAGGGAAGGGAGGAGTGACACGGAATCAATGTTTCCCGAAGAAGGTGCGAGCATTGCAGGAAAGTTTGAATTTGATGTGGGAGATTACGGATTTACGGGTGGGACTTGGTTTGAAAGGAAATCCTTTGACTTTCTGAATTTTGGAGATGTTATTCTAAAAGCTTCTGAATTGGCAGCTACTTACCCTCACCCATATGTTATCACCGATATCTCAATGGATAAATTAATAGCCATTTTATCAAAAAGGACTTCCAGACCTTATGGTCAAATTCACAATCAAATGATTGGTGTAGTGGCGAGTTTGGCAGTCAGGGGAGTTCCTCCCATATTTTGCCCGGACAAGAGAACAATGGTTAGAACAATGATAGCCATAGCCAAAAAGAATCTTGATACAAAAGATAGAGAAATAACTCGATTGCAGGGTGCAAGAATTGCTACGGCGGATGATTATCTTATGGGTATGTACCTAAATCTTCCTGGAGTGGGCAGAACATTGGCAGAAAAATTAAAGGAGAAATATCCAACTCTTAAGTCATTAGTTGGTGCCACTGAAAGCGATTTAACATCCATTCCCAAAATTGGAAGTGTGAAGGCAAAAAAGATTCTGGAGTTAATAAATGGGAGTGAAGTAGTATTACCAGATGTGTTTAAATTTTAAATATAGATTTAAATAGATGAAAGA
>CAZXLU010000133.1:0-1607 GCA_964641875.1 Candidatus Woesearchaeota archaeon
TATTATTTCACATTCTCTGAAAAAGGATTGCCAATCGGAACACAATGGAATCTGACAATCAGCAATAAAGAATACCAGATCGTAAATACGACAATCCAGATTCCAGAATACAATGGTTCGGGTCAATATGATGTCAGTTATTCGGCAGAGGGATATTCAGCAAACCCAATCAATCAGGTAATAACAGGGGGAAGCAACCAGTCCTTCGTAGTAGTATTCAGTCCGTTCTATCTGCTCACATTATCATTTTCAACGAATCCCGGATATATTGACATATCAACGTCAGTGGGGAATTTCAATATATCGACAACAACACTAACCTTAACCGTTCAGCAGGGGAGTTATTTCACATATACGGTTTATCCATCATCGGGTTATCTTGCCTCACCTGTAAGTGAAACTGTGCAGATTTCAGGAAATATGACAATCCACATAAGCGTAACCACACCACCAGCAGAACCATTCTATTATAGTTATGATTTCGTCTATCTGATGATGGCCATAGGGATAATTGCATTAATAGGTATGCTATATGTAAAGAGGGGTAGTTTACTTTGAGGAAAATTGTAATAATGATTGGAATGTTGATCGTAATGGGCATGTTGTTATTTTCTATGCCTGTTTCAGGTTCAATGCACATCAGTAAGCAGGTAAATGTAAGTCCAGATACGACAGCATGGGCAGGATACCAGAACCAGTATAAGTTCTATCTCAATGTCCAGAATGCCACATATTCAAGCTTCAACCTTCCAGTAACCGTTGTCTTGCAGTCATTCTCAACAGGTCAGCAGACAAATTATACTGGAACATGGAATTTCAGGGTTGGGGAAAACATCATAGACCAGTCATCGTTCCAGCAGAATGGTTTTTCAGTCAATCCTTTCGGTTCAGAAAACGCAGTGATCTACATACTGACTGACAATGCAAAACCGTCATTCCAAATCAGCTATCCAAATGCATATTTCAACATAAACGAGAATGGAATCCCATATCAATTATATGGTGGCGTTCTATTCGGCATGTATTCAATAGCAAATGCAACAAATAACAACGTTGTCTTCAATGGCACACAGTCATTCTCTGGCTTTACATCAACAGATATCCAGAACTATTTGCAATTATCATTCGTTGCAAATTATTCCAATCCATTCGGGGCAATTCCAAGCCTGAATGTCTACAGCCAGATAACAATAAATGCATCAGGATCGAAAACTACGAATGTTATACAGACTGAACCATTCACTGGAAGCATCAGTTTCTATGTCCCAAAAAACGTGAATGTATCATATGAAACAATCCTGTTCAATCCATCAGGATCAGTATTCCTTGAGAAATTCGGGAATGTATCAATCACAGACACAGGCAAGGTGATCCTTCTTAATATCACCAATGGCAAGAGCAACCAGTTTGCAGGTATTCCAGTCTTCTACTATGCAGGTATTATATCCATGTTCTTCGGGATCGTTGGGGGCCTGTTCTTCCTGTTCCGTTCTTCATCAATCCTGATGTCATCAATTCCAATGGGTGTATCTTTTGTGTTTTTTGCCACTATAGGATGGCTTCCCATATGGCTACCTGTAGTTTATGGTGTATTTGTCCTCATGGTA
>CAZXLU010000133.1:1707-4469 GCA_964641875.1 Candidatus Woesearchaeota archaeon
GATCTCATACTCTATGGTTCGCTTTCGTTCCCTGTTAGTTTTCCATCAACATCATTGTTCGATTATGGAACTGCGGTTGCCACATCAACAGCATGGCTTGGTGGTTCAGGTGGGTGGGGGTTTTTCAGTGCGTTAAAGATTCCATTCATATACCTGCTCTCTCCTATCAGCTTCATATGGGATGTGTTCTATTTCATAGGGGGTTCGATTGTTTCGATTGTTTCGGTCATCTACCTTCCATTCTCCTTGCTTCCATATCCTCTAAACCAGATATTCGAAATCATGCTTGGGCTGTTCTTGGGCATAGGATTCCTGTTCTCTATCAGGATTGTGGGTTCAGGTTTATCAGGTGGTAAAGAATGAAAAGATTGACATTGAAGGAAAAGAAAAAATTAAGAAAGATGATGAATTATCTAATGAAGAAATACAAAATCGAAAGACGTGAAGCTGAAAGATGGGCTTTTGGTTTTTTCGGTTTTGGAAAGAGGATGAATTATGAAGAAAGGTGCATTAAGAGAAGAAGTAAGAAGCCGTTACGGAAATAAGGGATTTACAAAGAAAGGTGATATAAAGATGAGTGTCCTTCGAGAACTAAAGAAGAATGGAGATAAGACAACAAGAAAGAGGGCAAACTATGCGATAAATATCAGGAGGCGGAAGCATTGAGTGAATTCACAAAAGATGATCTTGAAGAATTGAAGAAACATCCAAAGCTCTATAAATATTATAAGAAGCTCAAGGGAAAGGTTTCTGACTCAGTGATAATGGATCAAATCCAGAGGCTCGCTGACGGCATGGGAAGGGATATCTACAACCGTGATGTGAAATTAGGTGATCTCTCATATAACTGCATGAACAACCGTCATCTGAAATGTTCAGGGCATTTTATCATGGGAGGGAAGAAGTGCATGTGCCATTGTCATGACAAGGACATTGATCCTCTAACAGGTAAGTTGAAATGAGCAATTACATTATCAAAGTAATAAAAAATCACTTCTCATTCATTGTCTTGTGCATGAGTGCCATAATGTTTATAGATATAGCACTGGAAATCCATATTTTCTATCTGGTAGATGGTTTTCAGATATACCCCAACACTTCAGTGCCTGTTAGCACTTTTTACCAGACATCATATATTATGTTTATCCCAGTGATAATGATAATAATTCTGTTCCCTTTGTTCTTTTTCTTTAGTCTTGATAATAAAGAGGATGTGAATAATGACAACTAAAAAAGAAAAAAGAATTGAAGGATTTCATGCCCTGATCTTCATAGCAATCTTTACATTCACATGCTATCTTCTAATACCCGGAACACACTCATACAATCTTAATTTAAGTCCTCAATTTTTATTCGCCAATACTCCTGAACAGGTATTATGGCTTGTGCCTATGCTTATAGTAATGTTAATAATTGCAATCATATCCTTGTTCGCTGTTGATGACGAAATCCAAGAGGGAAAGAATGAAACTTAAGGATCATGAAGAAATTAAACAGACCCTAAAGGAACTTCCATTTTTAGTAGTCTTTGACCTGATAATGATATTCCTACTTCCAAATGTAACCATAGACACGCCTACAGCAAATTACGTCCAGAGTTCTAATTTTACAATTTTACCTCTACCATGGACTATATTTGTTTTAACCACCACTATATTTTTTATCATGCTCTCGATTTTTGACTTCAAGGATCACGTGAAAGAAAATTCACAATAGGATTATGTCAAATTTCGAAAACTATCATATCAAGAGCCGTGAAATTAAAAATGCCTCAAGAGAACATGGTATAATATTATTAAGACCTTTTTCGATGTGCCTTAAATCGTTTTTAAATTAGTGGTGAATAAAAATAAATGATGTATTTTTAGTGTTTTTTACTGTTTTGTTAGGAGATTGGCATTTTTCTTTACATATTTCCTGATTGCCTCTCTTATGATATCCGACCTCAAGAGTTCTCTTTCCCTTGCGATCTGATCGATGGCTTCCATGTCTTTCTCGAAGACAAGCACCGTAACCTTTATTGTTTTTTCCATGTTAATTCCTCTCCTTTTCTATATAAGACTCGTTTATCTTTTTACGAGAAAGTACATATGTTGCATCATCCCTTTCTAATTTTTTTACAAATTTCTTCGCGTCTTTTTTTCGAACGAATAATTCAATTCGATCGAATAATTGAACGGTGAACTCCTCAATCCGACGATCATTAAAATACACTACCCATACAAATCTCATTCCTTCACCTCTGTATTTGACCAGATTATGACTGCATCATGTCCTTCCTTCATAGGATAGTTAAGATGAGGACCAGGATGCCCAAGTTCAAGAAGACAAGGAAAGTATAGCCTATCAAGAACCCATATTGCTGTACACCTCTTTACACGATGAATCGCACTAACATTATCTCTATCTGTGGACATCACTGTCATTCCTTCACCTCGTTTTTAAGTTCTTCTACTATTTTTTGCATGTTTTCAAGCGATTTCTCGAATCCTATCCTCTTGACCTGCTCATAGGTTGTGCAGTAGTTCATCCATTCATGCCTCAAGCAAAAGGCAACTTTACCTGGCATATCAATAACAAAAAGATTTCCCAGTTCTTGGACGGTTGTTTTATGAAAGCCAAGATCATACGCTTTATCTCTGAATTCCTTATAGTTCATTGTTTCACCTCCTTTTCAATTAGTTTTTGATACTTGCTGATCGCACCGTCAGGATCATCTTTGCAATCCTTACAGAGTGGTCTAAGAAACCTTGTATTTCCAT
>CAZXLU010000134.1:0-4420 GCA_964641875.1 Candidatus Woesearchaeota archaeon
GCGGAGACGAGTTTGGGATGTATTTTCTCGTGGCGAATCTTGAGGAAACGGATGTCATCAGTCAGAGAATTCTGGAGACGGTGTCGCGCTCCAATCCGGGTCATCGCATCTCCGGAAGTTTGGGATGGGCGATCTCCCCATGGGACGGAGAGGATTACGATTCGCTTTTGTCCCACGCCGACGAAGCCATGTATCTCGCAAAACGGGAGGGGAAAAATTCGTCGAAGATCTTTCATCAGGATGTCCAGTTTTCCCTGATGCACAAGAAAACTCTCGAGCAAAAAATAGAAAGGGCTCTGAGAGGCGGAGATTTTATCTTTTATCTTCAGCCCCAAGCCGATTGTCTTGAGAAAAAGCTGACGGGGGTGGAGATGCTCGTCCGGTGGAAATGCGGGATGGATATCCTTCCTCCCAAAGAATTCATATCCGTGATCGAACAGAATCCCACCCTGATCCAGCTTCTGAGAATTCAGGCCCTCCACCAGGCCGTTCGACTGAGAAAACGTTTAAAAAAGGAGAACCTTTCCCTGGAGGTCTCTTTCAATATCGGGGCCCGGAACTTTTTGAATCCCGACTTTCTTGACGACGTCAACTCGGTGCTTGGAGAGTCCGACGGGGAAGGATTGACGATTGAAATCACAGAAACGGCGATTCTTGAAGACATATCGCGCTCTCTCCACATCATGAAAAGGCTGAAGGAAAAAAAATTCCTCATCTCTGTCGATGATTTCGGAACGGGTTATTCCTCCTTGCGCTACGTCTCCATGCTTCCCTTCGACATCCTGAAACTCGACCAATCCTTCATTCAGGAACTTCGAACCAATCCCAACTCTTTCGCCGTCACGAGCTCTGCAATCGTCCTGAGCCGTCTCTCAGGAAAGTCGATCATCGCAGAGGGCGTGGAATTTTCCGAGGACCTGTCTGTCTGGCTAAAAATGGGAGGGTCTGACATTCAGGGATATCTTCTGTCCCGTCCCATTCCAGAGGATGATTTTTTCGTGCAATGGAAAACGTTGGAAGAATCGTTGCCTGATGATCCTGACAGGGCCGTGGACATCGATGACCTGGCGCTTCTGTGTTGCACGATCCACTCAGAATCCGGCGAACCTGATTGTTCTCCGCTCCTTCAATATGAAGAAGGTCATTGTCCCTTGTGCCAATGGTTTGAGGTCCGGTCAACACGATACGGTATTTTGACAGACTTCGAAGAGGCGAGAATCGTCCACAAGAAGTTTCATCGGAGTGAAAAACCAATTCAAGAAAATATGATGAAAGACCATAATAGGGCGATGAAAAGCTTGATGGAATTGTTGGTCAAGCCAAAAACTCAACCATGACAGCCTTGACGGAAATCAAACAGAAAATCTTCTGGGGATTTGTGGGACTCCTGGGATCCCTCATGACGGCTCCGACAGGATTGCCCAGTCCCTTCCCCTCCCCTTGTGCCAGCGCAAACGTCCTGGGGGCGCCCATCCAGAACTGTTCCTCTCCCGGCGCAGTTTCGCGCGTTGGTCCCTCGGAGGATAATGGATCGAAAAACCCTTATTTTCGGTCCTCCATCCGCTTTACGATCCGCGGCACCCGGCACCATAAACGATCCCATCTTAAACAGGCCATTGTCTCCTATGTGGTCAAGACGCTCTATCCCCGGCCAAGCTTGTCCCAAACAGCCCTCCTGGTATCCAGGATCAGGGATCTCAGCCGGGAACATCTTTCCATGAAAGTCCGTTCCCTTTCACCAGGGATTGTTCTCGTCAAGGTTTCCGCTAAAACGTTGAACAGGATAGCCAACCAGATCGCGAACGGCGTCAAAAATGGACACTTGCAATATCGCATCGCAAAGGTGCTGTATTCGGGAGGCTCGGACAAACAGAACAGATTCGTCCAGGAACACTTGCCTATCCAGCCCGACGGGATCGCGGACACCCAAAATATGGCCGATACGATCTACAGGATCAGCCAGATCCCGGGCTTTGCCCGGGTTGATGTCATCTTTGCTCCCTTGGTTTTGACCCGAGACCTGGACTTTCCCCATAACGGGGTTCGCTTCGTGATCCATAGTGCCAAGAAAACGTGGACAAGAGAGGTTCGAAAAAAGATCGTCCTTTATGTGGCAGACCGGATTCTAGACATGAAGAACCCGATCGCACAGATTATAGCCAAAACCGTCGCCCAAAGAACCTCTTCGCTCTTTTGGGTTCCCATGGACATAGCCTTTGGAAGCAACGACATCTTTCGGGTGTGGGTATCCCGGCGGCTTCTGAACAGAATCAATGATGCTCTGATCGAAGAAGCCGAAAAAGGGCCGGGACAGGGAACAAAGAGTCCACCCGTCGATCCGGATCCAGAATTAAGAGATATCGAAAGTGTTGAAAGCGCGGATCACTCTTTTCAGGAGGAACCGGTTTTTCCGGATTTTGTTCATATCTTCAATCCGGGCGTCTCTCCGGATTTGGAAAACCTGTTCGTGCACATTGCCCCGATGCCCACTTTTGGGGGATCCCAGGTGGAGGTGGACAACTACGGGTATGCTCCGACAGGTGCCGTCGTGTTGAACGTCCTCGGAAACGTCAACAATGCGGGGACGGCGGGCGGCCTTTTCAGTGTAACCGCGTCCACGAGTTTCGGGGGCATGAACTCGGGATTGGTGTCCTATTCCCTCCCGTTCGGCCTAATTGCACGGCTGGGTGCAGATTTTAATGCCATGAATTATTCCCTCGGACTGGGCTTTTCTCCCTGGGGGCACGGAGCCAATGTCTCCCAGCTTACTGCCTTGGGCGTTCAGGGAAGCAATTATTCGGGAGACCTCTGGTTCTCCCAGACCCTTCTGGAACGTCCCGACCGAAGGCTTATTCTTAAGGAATTGGCCTTTGTCAAGGAGTTCCAGGACACGTATTCCCCGACAGTTCAGAATGACCGGAGTCTCGTGGGAGGACTTCTCGATTTGTCAGGTTACCGGACATTTGGAAAGATCCAGGTCAGTCTTGACGTGGCGGACACGGAATACGATTTGGTTCAGGGGTCGGGATCGAGTCCCGCCAATCCTTTTTACTACGATACCCAGGGGCTCCAGAATTATCTGACCTACAACGGGGCCTTTCAGTATTTCTTCTCCCCGGTCTATTCGGCAACGTTGGGAACTCTTGGCCAACAATCTTTTGGAGCCGGAATCATTGATCCGATGCTCCAGGCCACGTTGGGAGGCGTATCGAACGTGATGGCGCTTCCGACGGCGGCCCTTTTTGGAAACAATCTTTATGTCGGCACGCTCACCCTGACGCGGACCGATTCTCTGAAACCCGGGACCCTGTCTTCGTCCGTCTTCTTCGACGCCGGACAGGTGACGGGGATCGGCTTCCAGTACAGCGTTATGGGACCCGGGATTGAAGAAATGTGGAAGGCAAACCATTACTTCGCACGTTTTGACGCGGCCGTACCCGTCGGAGCGCTTCCAACGGATGTCCTGGGCTCGACCATCACGGCCGCCACGGGGGGGAACATCGGTCAGGGGGGGATCCCCCTGCAACTGTGGCTGTCGGTTGGACTTCGGTACTAAAGGAGGACACGAATGAAACCCGCTTTAATAGATTTCCGGCATTTTGATCGGGGAAAAAAATTCCTGGCTTGGATCCTCATGGGACTCCTGCCCGTCACGACCCTACCGGACATGGCCTTTGCCCTTCCTCATGGGGGAGTCGTGACGAAAGGAAACGCGAGCCTGGGATATGGCCCCAACAAACTTCTCATCCATCAATCAACAAACAGCGCGACGTTCAACTGGTCGTCCTTCAATGTCAAATCCGGTCAATTCGTGATCTATGCTGTCCCAGGATCTTCATCGACGTCCCTGAATTTTATCGGAGGAACGACTCCGTCCCAGATTCAAGGAACGGTCAAGAGCAACGGGATCCTCTACTTCATGAACCCGAACGGGCTGGTGTTTGGGGGAGGAAGCGTCGTCAACGCCGCAGGAGTCATGGCCTTCGGAGCCAGCCAACCCTGGGGCAATCCCGCCGGGAGTGTGTCCAATGCCGGTAGCCTATCTGTGACCAATGGGGGGACGATCGCCCTGACGGGAACGAAGGTCACGAATTCCGGGACGATTTCGGCTCCGGGAGGAACCGTCATCCTGGGGGCCGGATCGACGGTCGAACCAATTGAAGCGACAGCTTCCTCCTCTCTATCCGTGGCCACGACCGGGGCCGGAATCCTCGACGATTCGGGCATCATCTCCGCCCAGACAATGGACGGCAGACCCGGACAGATCATCCTCAAGGCAGGAGCCCAGTCTGGAACTACATCGCTTTTCTCCACAGCAGTTCTGGACGCTTCCGCTCCCGCCGGAGGAAATGGGGGCATGATCGAAACCTCTGGGAGCCGGGTGAACGTGGCCGATGGCGCCATGGTGACGACAGCAGCC
>CAZXLU010000135.1:0-4390 GCA_964641875.1 Candidatus Woesearchaeota archaeon
GCTGAAGCTGACCGGCTAAAGCCGGTGGCTTAAACCTTATGATGGATAGTTAAGGGGGTTCACAAATCCCCAGTCGGCTAATATTTTTAGAAGATGGTGTGCACTTTCCTCCCAAGTCAGAATTGGCAATCCAACCGAAATGGGTGCTCTTTTTTCCAAAAATAAACTAAGCCATATCTTAACTGCCTGAGCAAATTCGCTAGGAGTGGATGCATTAAAATAAAAGGCATGACTTCCTGCTATCTCTCTAAAAATTTTAATATCGCGAGCAAATATGGGGAGATTGTGATTCGCAGCCTCAATAAGGGGTAAGCCGAACCCTTCATCGTAGGAGGCGGCGATCAAACAAGAACTATTTGAATATATTGACTCCAAATATTCATCGCTGATTCCTTGTAGCCAAAATAATCGTTTATTTTTCTCAGGGTGATTGTTCAGACATTCGATCGTTTCCGGAATATTTCGTCGCATAGAGTTTGGTAGATCATTCCAACCCTCTTTACCAACAATCACCAGATTAACATCTATGTTTTCGTGCCAAAGTTGGCTGAAAGCTTCAATTGTTTGTAGATAGCCTTTGCGGGGCTCAATGGTTCCCACCATCAGGAAGCTTGGGCGATTCTTTAGTTGCTGAAGGGTAATTTGGGCATTCTCTGGCAGTCCCCGCGATGGGGATGAGTTTAATAGGTCCGCACCTAGGTGAAACCAGTCTATTTTTAAGATCCGACTATTCTTGAACTGAATTCCAACATCATATTGCCACCTGATTAGATCCATTGAAGTTTTCTTTGAAACGCAAATTATTCCATCAAAATTCAAAATGGATTTCAACCAATTAGCGAATCCCTCAAAGGTGCCAGGCGGGAAAACTTCGGGCATGAGAATAGGAAGCAGATCATGAACCAAAGAAACGATCCGAACACCTTGATTCCGGTAATTTTTGAAAAGTCCAGCCTGTTCTGCCAAGGTCAGCAAAGGAGATAAATCTAGTACTAATAACACATCGCCCGATTCCGGATTGACTAAATCATCATCTAGCTCAGCTGGACAATCTAAGAGTTCTAGTGAATAATGGCGTGCATAACGGTAGCTCAAAATCCCAGAATTCTCAGTTAAATAAACTGGCTCGATTCGAAAGCCCTCTGGTGGATTGTTCAGCAAGGAAAGAGTTATCCCACGAACAACTCGCTCTATCCCAGTTTTAATATCTTTCTGGCTGGTTGCTGTAACATCCAGAAACAGCCTCCTTGCCAATTTGGGGGTCGGGTGGTTGTCGTTTATAGAAGAAGCAATATTCTGGAGTTCAACATCTGTTGCCTGAACTCTATCTAGGCTAGCGATAGCTTCGATAAGTTCTGGAACGATAGGTGAATTTGTAGCGTAAAAGCCTTCAATTGCCTCGGCATATAACATGGAGCACCGAAATGGGTCATGCTGTTTCTTAACAATTTCCTTTGCTTCCCGACCTAATTTATTGCGGCGTTCTGGCGAACGCCACAAAAATTCAAGTGCAGAAATGAGATCCATATCCTCAAACTCGTCAGGCAACATCCATACAGCCTGAGGATTAAGTTCAGCCATGGCTCCATGGGCGTTGACAATTACTGGCAGGCCATAATTCATGCAATCAAGCACAGTACCAGATGTTTCACCACGCGAAAAACATCTCATCTGAACGGCCACATCTGCCGCCGTCAGATATTGGCTGAACAAAAGAGGTGTAGCGAATCCTGTGATGCGAATGCGATCCTTACAACTGCTTTTGCTTATAGTTTCTAGCAGTTCATTTCCATATTCCCCTCCTTCATTTTCCCCTACAAAAATCAAATAACAATTTTGATCTTTAGATAATTCACTGGTCAACCACGCCTTAAGTAATCTATGATTCAACTTTACGCGATCTAGAAAACCAAAGCTACACACTATAAAATTTTTTTCACTAAACCCAAGATTTTTTCGAATAGCAATCTTATCATAATTTTCAACAGAAGCCCGCATATGTGGTATTACTTTCCAATTATTAGCCCACTCATTCCCATACCAAAATCGTGCCATTGTTTGGGAATATTTTGAATGCACAATGATTCCAAGTGCATTTTGCAGAACATGACCATTTACAGGATACTTATAATATGCTTTATCGGGATCATAGTAACGCATCCGAACAGCATTATACCCATGCGTATCATAAAGGGATTTTGTCCAAGCATTGGGAATTCCTCCATGTAATTCCAACCAAGACATCAAACCGCTCAAAAAAAAATCATGCAAAACCACTACGCCTGGAATATTTTCCATTAAGGGTAACATATATGAATGAAAATAAGAATTTCCAATATGATATAATACTCTATCAATATTTTTTTTATTATCATATAACCATGAAATATTATGAATTTTATTAGATGAACGATTTATGTGGACTTCCGTATTATTTTGAACCCCAACAAGCTCAATTTCGTAATACTCAGATAAAGGCCCTAAAAGTTCTGCACTGTAATCTGCGATTCCTGTTCTCTCAGGTGGAAGAGGAGAAACATAAGCTAATCTTGGTTTTCTTTTATTGGATAAAAAATTATAAATTTTATTTTTAGAATTTAAATCCCCTATTTTTTCCCATTCCTCGATCGCTCTTTTTGCGGTTTTATCCCAAGAAAAGTTTTTAGATTGTTGCAATCCATGTTCACGAATTTTCTTACTAAATTCTATATTTAAAAGAACTTCTGATATTTTTTTGCTTATAGAATTAATGGAAAAAGGATCAAAAAGGGCATCATCTTGTCCAATAACTTCAGGAATACTTGAGGTATTAGCTCCGATTGCGGGAGCACCGCAGGACATTGCTTCTAAAAGAGGTAATCCAAAACCCTCATGCCAAGATGGTAAAACAAAGAGATCACACAAGTTGTAAAGACAAACAAGTTCTTCATCAGATACATAACCCGTAAAACATAATGCCTCAGGCTCCAAACCAGTTTTGTGAGCAAGGTAATTTAAATGTGCAATCTCGTTTTCTTGAAATTTACCCATAAAAACAAGTTGAAATTGTTTTTGTAAATTAGAAGGAAGGGCTGCAAAAGCTTGAATCATTCGTTCTAGATTCTTATGTTCCTCCACTGTTCCGGAGCAAAAAATAAAAGGAGCCTTGATGCCAAATTTTTGAAAAAGGCGAGAAGCAGCATCCTTATCTATGAACTGAGGTTTAAAGAATTGAGAGACTGCTGATGATATATTTACAACTTTATTTTCACTCAAACCTAACGAGTCAATGCATTTCTTTCGACTATAATTGGAAACAGAAAGGTAAATATCTGCTCTCTTAAGATAATCGATTTTTCTCATATAATATTTTTTATAATTTTTATTTGAATTTAAAGATTTATCTGGATTTAGAAAGGGAATTAAATCATGCATCGTAACACTTATCTTTGTTGATTTATCAAATTGTTTTATACTAGTTATTGCCTCATCCTGAAATCCTTCAAATAAGCTAAAAATATGAATAATATCTGGCCTAAGATTTGCCAAAAAAGCTTCTCGCATGAGTTCTCTTATTGAGCGATGTGCTCCTTGGCTTAAATTTCCCCCATTAACTGGACCAGGAGCTTTCCAAATAAGAATTTTTTCTATCGGTAACAATCCATCGAAAATGCCTCGAATATCCTCAATAGTGTCCGGAAAAAGTCCATTCAATCCAATAAATATGTCGTGTTCACCTCTATTTTTCACCAAGGCTTGTGTTAATTCGATTGTGTGGCGGCCAATCCCTCTAAAACGACTGGCAGTCTGGGCTCCCTGCAAATCGAGAACAATTCGCATCACTTCCCCTTCTGGCGTAATTCAATTGTTTTCTTCAAATCAACATAAATACGAACAGCCCGGGATGAAAGCTGAGATAAATCATTTAAATTTGAATATGTGTATAATGAATTTTGGATTAAATCATTATTTCCAATGATGGCCTTAACCATTTTTCTTTTCAAGATTGGAAAGTGGTTAAGAATTTTTAGAATAAATCTATTAATTTTATTATTCCTTTTTATTAAATAATAAATATTTTTTAAAATTTTTCTTATTTTATTTTTTATAAAACATGATATTGACATATTTTTCAATATTTTCTTTCTCTTGCTATTTATATAGCGGAGAGGCTCAGTCAACTTCCAAGATCGGCTATTAACCATTCTCTGGATTTGATCTTCTAATATTTGATTTCTGACCTCGGCACTCCGTGCTCTATCCGTTTCTCGATCAAGCCGGTTCTGCATCTCCTGTAATGCGGCTTCAGCACTCCGTGCTCTATCCGTTTCTTGATCAAGCCGGTTCTGCATCTCCTTTACTGCGGTTTCAGCATTTCTAGCTCGTTCTGATTCCTCTTCAAAATTTCTCT
>CAZXLU010000136.1:0-4389 GCA_964641875.1 Candidatus Woesearchaeota archaeon
GGGAAGAATACCACCTGGGAGAGCTGGGGGATCTTCATATTGTCCTGGATCCCGCGAAGATCCAGCGGCTTATGCGAATCGAGGCCAATCCCCGGTTTCTGGACCGACTTCTGGAAGACATGCGGCAAGCCAAGGTGACTCTGAAGCTGAAAAACGGAACTAGTTCTTTGGGAGGGATCGTGTCTGTTGTCGATAAACAAATCCGGGAGATCAAGGGGCCGGGAGGCTTCCTGCAGAAAAGATATCTGTGGCTTGTGACTATTTCGAGAACATGGGTCCAGGTCTACAACACGACTCTTCGGATTCGCTACGCTCCAGCCCTTTCGATCCTTCTCTCCATGAAAAGCGGGTATTCCCAAGCCATGGGACGGTTCTTCCTGACTCATTCTGGGAAAATGAGAATGGGATTTGAAGACTGTCTGAAGACATTGGGGGTCACGAGAGAGGAAAAGAAGGTCCGCAATGAGATCAAGGCGGATATTCCATTGCTGAAAGAACTAGGGGTGACGTTTGAAGGACGCATGATTCGATACGAACAACAATGGGGCATGGTGTCCTTTGAAAACCCGCCCCAAGGACAGAAAGCTCCACTGGGGAACACGGCATGAAAGGAGCCCCCTTGAAAAGCCCTGTTTATGGCCCGGTCCGCCAAATACCACGGGGCGGTCCGGCAAATACCATGGGAAATAGCGGACGGTCCGCCAAATACCACGGGCCGCAGATATCTTTTTAGATAAGAGAAAAGATAGGGGAACCCAGGTTCCCCCCTGCCGGTCCCTTCCTTCAATTTGTTGAAAGACGAGAAGTTTCTACTACAAAGACTTTCTACTACGGAAAAGAAGATCACCCCATCATTTGCCAAGGAGGATTCTATGCCAGGTGTTGTTCTTGATCTTAACGCTCTCCGAGCCATTCCCCTGGAGGAGGTCCTGGTTTCGTTGGGAGGCACGCCCGATCCAAAAGACAAACACAACTGGAGAACGCCTGTGGGACGCATTACGGTTACTGGCACGAAGTTCTATAACCACGACGAAGGTATCGGGGGAGGCGGGGCCATCGACCTGGTGATGCACCTGCAGGGCGTCGATTTCCAACGGGCTGTCTGGTTTTTGGGAGGTATTTCCGACCTTCCACGACAAGTCCCGCTCGCCAATCCGCCCGTAACTCCGGGGGCCAGGAGCCTTGTTCCATTTCCGGTTCAGGAAAACTGGATCCCTGTTCGGGACTATCTGACCCGGGTCCGGAAGATCTCCGGGGCGCTGGTCGATTCCCTGCACCAGAACGGGACCATTTATGCCGACAAATTCAAGAATGCCGTTTTCCTTTCTGAAACGAGGAAGGGAGCCGAGCTTCGAGGAACAGGTTCCATGAACTTCCATGGCTACCGGGGCGAGAAAACCCCTTTCCGGCTTTCCGGAGTGGGGACGGAAATCGCCTTTGTCGAGTCGGCGATTGACGCCATGAGCCTCCGGGATCTGGAATTTCCCGGGGATATTCTTTCTTTCGGTGGGTGCGCCAAAGAGCTGATCCAACACTATGGGCGAGATGCACGGGAGAAAGGACTGAAGATCTGGGGGGCGTTCGACAACGACCGGGCGGGGGAATCCTTCTTTAAGGTCCTTAAGGTGGCCGTTCCCGAAGCCAGAAGGATTCTGCCCAGGGGAAAAGACTGGAACGAGGAACTCCTGAAGAGTGCCTGAATCTTCTTTTCCGTAGTAGAAGGGTCTTTCCATGGGAAGGGCTCTAGGTGAAGGGGGTTTCGGCACGGACTCCGCCGGAACTGTCCAACACGTTTGGGAGTTATATCCTGTAAAATATGACGGTAAGCTATAAAAGGAGGTGATACATATGAAAACCAATTCCCAATCATGTCAGGAGAGTTTCCGGAATCTTCTTCTCAAAGTTGCTGATGAATATTCCAGGCAACGGACAGAGGCCGGAGTTCCCCTGGAGCAGTACCCGTTCTTTTTAGACGAAGCGGGCATGGCCCGTCTTCCGGAGGACGTCAGGGAAAAAGCCCAAGGGTGGCTTGAAAAAAACACAAGATAAAATCCGCTAAGCGCGTAACCGATCAATCCAATTCCAAAATCCATTTCATCCAATCCAAATCAAAAACACAAACGAAAACTGAGCTAAGCCAGCATACGCCCTGTCTAGCGACAGTTCGTACCGTCGGTCGCTTTGCTTCCGACTTGCTGGCCAGAGGGGGAGCCCCCCTGGACCCCCCTAAAGGCGTCTCGTTAGCCCTAGGTTCCTTCAGCTAGGGGACGACTCTGCCGTCCTTCGTCCTTTGTGCCTTTCGTCCGGGATTGGGAACTTCATGGGTTCCCCCTCCCGGCACTGGCCTTTCGGCCCGGCACGTCAGTCCTTGGAGGCGTCGGACGTCCCAATGACCGGTTTCACATTTTCTGATTGGAGGTTGTATGAATCGAAAACGATTGCTGACGGTAAGGTTTTCGGAAGAAGACTATGCCCGCCTAGTCGAAAAGGCCCAGCTCGCGGGCCGTCCCCTTTCTGCCTTGGTGCGAGACGCCTTAAAACGTGTCAAAACCTGGAACGCCCAAGACAGGGCGGCATTCCGAGAGAGAACGCTGACGTTGGCCCGGATAGGAGCCGCCCTGGGGGACATGGCCCACACCCTTCGGCAAAATCCGGGGTGTGCTCCCGTGCTTCTTCCCGAGATCGAGGACCTTCAAGAAATTCTTGAAGGTCTGGAGAAGCCATGATTATCAAGCTCTTTCGTCGCGGGACCGGTCGGGGATCCGGACCGGTGGACTATCTGCTCTCGGACAAGGACTCCGACGGCCATCCCCGTCCCCATGCTCCGGAGATTCTTTCCGGGGACCCTGACCGAATTCGGCGTGTGATTGACTGCCTGGACTTTCGCCACAAATACACCTCTGGCGTTTTGAGTTTTGCCACGGAAGACCGACCCACGCCGTCCAAGCAGGACCAGGTGATTCGGGAGTTTGAAGACCTGGCTTTTGCCGGGATCCCCCGGGACCGGGTCCTCTCTTTCTGGGTGCGCCACACCAATGCGGACGGACGAATCGAGCTCCATTTTGTGATTCCCAAGGTCGACCTGGCTACGGGAAAACAGTTCAACGCCTTTCCTCCCGGTTGGAGGAAGGACTTCCGGGACTGGAAAAACATGACGAATCTCAAGAATAACTGGGCCGACCCGGAGGATCCGGAGCGCGCCCGGGTCCGTTCCCCAGGAGACAAAGAAAGCGTATCCCGGCGGCGGGAGAAAGAACGGCTCACGGCCAGCCTTGTGTCGAAAATCAAGGCAGGGGCAATCTCTGACCGGGCGGGGGTGATCGAAGAGCTCCAGCGGCAGGGATACGAAATCAAACGCCTCTCTTCTGAATACCTGTCGATCAAGAAAGACAGTGCTCCCCCCTTACGGTTGAAAGGGGGAATCTTTTCCGCGTCTTTTTCTCTGGAAGAGTCGGAAAAGACCCGGACAGCAGACCGGGCAGAACGTCTGGGAAAGGCGATTCGGGGAGCGTCGCTGGCCCGTGGACGCCGGGAAAAAGTGAACCGGACTCGTTATGAGACGCAGACGGAACCGGAAAATCGGGGGACGGCAATCCGTGGCTGACCACCTGATAAATTTGAAGCCCGGATCTTCTGAGGCGTCGACAGAAGGAGATTCAAAACCAGAACCGGTTTTTCAATCCCAGGCAGGGCTTCTTCCTTCCCCTAAACGAGCGAACGGGCTGAAACGTCGACATTCGGTCAAGGCTCCAGTAGAAAGGGAAGGGCGCAACTGGAGCCGGGGGATCCTGGTGTTCGTTGTGGTGTCGACCGTCGTGTCTGTCTTCTTGTGGTGGGGACTCTGGCACATTCCCGGTATAGCCCCTTGGCCCTTTCTTGCTCCGGACGCAAAGGGACACAATCTGGCGAGGGAGCTTTCCCTACTCTGGCTCCTCCATGCTCTCCCCATAACGCCGGTTAAGGGTTATGATTGGACCAGCGTCCGTCTTTGGCTCGGCAACCATGGCTTTCTTCAAGCCTTCGTAGGAATTCTGGCTTTTTCGTTGGGGAGTGGTCTTCTCGTGGGGACGCTCGCCTTCTTGGGAGCCTCCCGGGGACGCCCGAAAAAAGTTCATGTGGCCGGGAAGCGGGTATTCAACAGTGCCGCTGAAGCCAACCGGGAGCTTCGGCGAGAGATTGCCAAGTCAGGGCAAGGCATTTCAATTCACCCGGACGTTCCGATCTCCCGGGACCGGGAAACCCGGCATTTCTTTGTTCTTGGAGCCATTGGATCCGGCAAGACCCAAGTCATATGGAACGTATTGCAGTCGATTCTCCACAGAATGCGCTCCGGTCCGGAAGACCGGCTGATCCTCTACGACAACAAAAGCGACATGACCGCAGGGCTTC
>CAZXLU010000137.1:0-4383 GCA_964641875.1 Candidatus Woesearchaeota archaeon
GAGAAGCCAAAGCAGATCATCTCTGAAAAGAGAAGACCCATACCTATGAAAAAGGACACTGCCAATATATTCATTGCCGTGAAACCCAGGAGGGGCAGGAGGATTGCAAATGTTACGGAGAGAAGGGCAAAAAGGGATTTTGCTAATCTTGTGAAGGATATACTTGACAGTTATCCAGAGGCAAGAAAACTCCTATTAGTGATGAACAACCTTAACACACATTTTCCAGGAGTCATTACAGAGACATTTGGTGAAGAGAAGAAAAAACGAATGCTTTCACGGCTCGAATTCCATTATACACCTAAACATACAAGCTGGCTTGACATTGCAGAGATTGAGATCAACGTAATAAATATGGAATATATAGATAGAAGGTTTGAAAATCTCAAAGAACTGGAGCAGAAAGTAAGAACAGAGACATTGAAACGCAATCACTGAAAAAAGAAAATATAGTGGGGATTTGACAGGAGAAAGGAGGACAGGAGGCTTTCGAAATGTTATATAGAATAATTAAATTGTCATGACACTAGGGTCATTACTGATTAATATTTTTTCAAGTGTCATTGCCGGTTTGGTTGTGGTATTTCAATGCCTTTGGAAATAATTTTAAAGAAATAATCTAAAGTGAAGAAAGAATTGTCATGGAAACAGTGAAGATTTAAGATGTTTCAATATAGAAATCCCTAGGTTTTCTAAAGGTAGGCAATCGTTTTGGATACCACCGGAAATTATTTCTACCCTGAACATATTAAAGTTATATGACTGGGCATCCTATCTTGCCGGAATCTAAGTTTCCCGATTTTTCTACAATTACAATTTACAAAAGATTCTTCATCTCTGTTTATGAAAGTGTCAGAGGTCTATTTGAAGAACCTCCTAACGATTTATTTCCAGAACTTTCCGGAGAGGTAAATGGGTTTATTAATACCCTTCCAAGCATACAAAATAGCTATTCAGTGATGGGATTTCAGGGCGATGAATTAAAATCATTAATGACGCTCAAAATTATTTCTGCTATATCATTGTGGTACGGATTCAGCAGAAAGGTATCACCCAATAAGAGAGATCAGGTAAGGCAGAGAAAAAATAGTTTTGGGAATATTACAGATAGATTACACTCAAAGCCGAATCTAAGAATCAATGCAGTAATACCCACAAAAACTATGAACTCTGATAGGGCAAAAATGGAAAATTTATTTATGCTGGCAGAAAACTTGTCCAATAGCAAGGTATTTTTTCGTGTATATGTTGTAGGGATTATACCAGATGAACTAAAGAGTAGAATAGCCGACCTAAATGGCGTCCATACAATTTCACTTTCACATGATAATGGACCTGCGGATGCTCGAAACCATGGAATAAAACTCAGCCAGGAAGATGGTTCTGATGTCGTGATCTTCATTGATGACGATGTGGTTAATCCAGCGGTTGCCGACATGATTGAAATTTCAAAAAGGGCTCATGAGACAAATTCAATTATTCTCCCAAAATTTAGAAGTAAGGATTATTTATGCTATGATATCTATCATGATCTTGACGGTACTTTGAATGGTGTTTATATAAACGGTTCAGAAAATGAGAGACTTCTATACGGTACAACATGCGTATTAGCTGTTCCAATAGAGATATTGAACAGATGCGGATTTGATCCATATTTCCCCATTGCGGCCGGAGAGGATATTGATTTCTCTCTTAGAGCTACGGATCTTGGATATAACATACTATCTGCGGATGATATCGTCTTTATTCATGATTATGGCTATGTTAGAGGTGGGTTGAAAATGTTTGTTAATAGGTTCATAAGATATGGGGAAGGAAATCACCTTATCAAAGAAAAATATCCAGATTTTTATGATAGGTTGTTGAAATCCAAATTACGTCCAACACTTACTTCAAGACCAACAGAAATATATATTCCTGTGAGTTTTGGTAATTTCATTTCAAAAATTGAGGGGGAGAATTTATGAATGTACTGATTACAGGAGGTGCTGGTGTCCTAGGAAGTGGATTGGTTGACCTGTTTTTAAAAAGAGGGGACAAGGTCACGGTTATTGATGTTTGCAGAAAGGAGGAGGCATGGCGCCTCTTTGATGTATTTGATCGTATAAAATATCTCTGGAAGTCCGAAACAGACATTCGTACATCAGATTTAAGAGACATTGATGTTGTCGTTGATTGTGCAATAGGATATGCAGATCGTCCGTTTGGAAACGAAAGCCCCAGAACTACTTTTCAATCAAACATTTCACCTTCTCTCAATCTCTTGACAAGTGCCAAAAAGATGGAGAATAAACCCATTATGATCTATCCCTCTTCCTTCAATGCTCTATATGGACATTTTAATAGTACTATTACTGAGAATACATTGCCGTTACCAACTTCAATATATGGATGGACGAAAGCTTCGACGGAATTGTTGTATCTCACGTATTATTTTTCATATAACGTGCCAGTTATTATTACAAGAACATCTTCCACATTTGGCCCAGGCGGAAGGAGCGATGAATTCCCACATAGACTTATGATTTCTATAATCAGTGGTGATAAGGACTTCCCTCTTAGATCCCCTAACTCAAAACGCCTTTGGACATATTCACAGGACGCATTTTCATTTTATGGCAAGTTAACCAATGTTTTGGAAACATATCCAGAAAAACTGATCGGGCAGGTATTACATCTGGGCGGAAATGCAGGCGACAGAAACTTTACCAATTCAGAGCTTGCCAAGATAATCAAAAAAGTTTCAGGTTCCGATATCAATATAAAACCTGAAGATTACGAACCTGGGGAATTGGTGGAAGGTATGCCCATATCTTTTCTACAGGATGCTAGAAAAACTAGAGAACTCCTGAATTGGAATCCTAAATGGGAACTTGAAGATTCCTTAAAAGAAACTTTTCACTGGTTTTATAAATACAGAGATAGATATGGCATTGTATAAAACTTCACAACTTTAAGAGAATACTAACTAATTCCGCATTTAGCTTTTTTTACTGCATTGATTACTTACAATACCTTCACATACCATTTGCAATATTTTGCAAATAGTTTAACTAATACAAACAATTCCCCCTTATAGTCAAAAGAGAACTATTAGAAGTTACAAATGTGTTAGGCTAAAGGATTTCACTTATAATCACGGTTCCAAAGAAAGTAAAAAACCTGCTTGGAGTAAACGATGGATACATCTTAAAATTCTACATCGATAGAGGTAGAATTTGGTTAGGGATGATAAAATAGCCCTCACACTTTTCTATTTAAAGTTACTTTAAATTGTGTGTAGAAAAAACCATCTTCTAATCAATTCGTTAATAATCTCTATTTTACTCTGTGCATCTAAAAAAATGACTCATACCATTAAAGTGCACAGATGTAATTCTGAAAGCATACATCAACTGTTTTTTCTTCTATGGTAGTTGAGTTGAAAAATGGTACGGTGTCTTGAAATGTTCAATACATTTCCAGCTTTAATATTTTTATATTTAAAAAAATACTTTTAAAAAATTAAATATTATTTTATAAATAATATATTTTTAATTAATTAAATAAATTAATATATTATTAATATTTTAAATATATAAATATAATAATAAATAAAATAAATTATATTTTATTATATTGTTTTTAATTAAATATTAATTATATAATTCGTAATTTAATAAATAGTAACATATTTTATGCTTATACACATTTATTATGCATTTTGTTATAAACCATTAAAATATGGATCTTTACAGGTTTAATGTATTTTTATCCACAGGATATAAAAAGGCCCCTAAAATCGTTTATAAATTTGCCATATATAATAATCGTTATGCATATAATTATTACATTTATTACATATTTTCAAAATAATGCCGTATAACAAACGTTATACTGCGTTTTTATTTATATACTGCAGGATAAAGGCGTGCCTGCCTGGCTATGATATGGAGTTTATATGATCTGTTTTCGGGTTATATGTTATTATTAAAGATTAATATTAATTTATAAATATATATTATAGTTTAATTTATTTATTAAAATATTTTATATTATATAATTTGTATTTAATTTAATGTGTATTATAATTATACTTAAATATTATTTTATAGATATTAATAATATAAAAATTACACATATATTATAAAAATTAGCAAATAATATTAATTTTTTTGAAAGTAATTTTTCTTAATTAATTTTTTAAAATTATGCAGATTAATTTCTTTATAATGATCCCTGAAAAATTGGATATACGGATATAAAAAAAACTGAATAGAGCATTGTGAAAGCTGAAACCCCTTGCAGGAAGGTTCATGATAGTAACAAATACTGATCTGCCAGTCCCTGAGGTAGTAAGCAGCTATAAGGAACAGTGGAGAATAGAGAGGTCATTCAGAACCA
>CAZXLU010000138.1:0-4341 GCA_964641875.1 Candidatus Woesearchaeota archaeon
CCCCTTCCATCTACAACGATTTCTTCTTTCTCTTCCTGCTTGCTGGCATCCTCTATGTATTTGACCATTCTCTTTATCAGGGAATCACCTTTCTCCCCTTCAGTTTCCCCTTCATTCACCTGCTTAAGGATGTCCCTTATGCCTATATCCGTCACGAATGGCGATATTTGACTTGTTTCGTATGCAAGACTTGTGTTTGGCACTCTGTTTATAAGATACGGCCTGCTCCCTTTATTCCCGATAAATTCCACAAGCATCTCATTCCTCAATTTCGGTTGCCTTACGTTTCCGTGCTTTGTTACTATGAATGAAGCACTCTTCATCACTTCTGTCGTTATGTCTTCATCATAATGCCATATCAGGAGCATCGAACATCCGAATTTTCGTGTCAATGCACTTAGATCTTCCATATTCATGGTTTCGCCGGCCATCGCTCTTTTCCTCCGCATGCCCCCTACCTTCAATTCATCTATCATCGCAAACGTCCTGACATTTTTCATTGCATTCAGGAGTATGAGCCTGACCATCTGGGAGAACGTGCTGAATGTCTGGAAATCTTCGCTATCCGTGACTATATTTGATATTACGCTCCATCCATTTCTCCGGAATATTTCTGCCATCAGCAATGCAAAAGAAGTCTTGCCGCTGCCCTTAGATCCAAGCAACACTCCAACTTCTCCCGCGTCGGCCAGTTCGCTTGTGCCGCCTGATGCCCACTGCATCCAGAATCTATCCGAATAATTATCAAAGGATTCAGGCTGGGGCTTAAGGAATCCCTGAATGGTCTGCCTGACATAAGGATCCATGAGGTGGTCTTTGACGTAAGTAAAATCCAATCTGAAAAGATTACGCAACATGCTGACCTCACTCGGATTGCTGTTCAGGTATTCGTCTATCCTTCTAGGCTCCCCGCCACTTTTCTGCATGATCTCCAGTATCCTGATGATGGAATTTCCCTGGCTTAATCCCCTTTGGGGAGAATATCTATCCCTATCATAATCACCAAGGAATAAAGACATCCAATTCAGGTCGGTATGATCTAAGTGTGTTTTCTCAAGAAAGAAATAATACTGCTGCGCTATCCTCGTTCCAAGTCTAAAATCTTCCAGTCTCTGGTTGTATCCCCTGTCTTCCTCCCTTGCCGTGCTCGTTTTCTCGCTCATCATTGACCTTCATCATCCGAATCTGGCATATAATTCGCATCGTTGCTGGTTTGAGGCCTTTCTGGATAGGGTTCGTTTCCGCCTTTTATGAACTCGGAGAATGGAGAAGTGACTTTGGGCTTCTTGGGATCGAAAAGATTTGCCAGGTGGTATAAATCAACTTCAAGTTTCTGAATGCCGAACGATACCATCTGTTCTACGACGTCGTCGTAATATTTCTCCTTTGCGAGAGCGTAACTCTTCTTGAGTGTTCTGTAGGTTGCAGGAATGCTATTCACGCCAGACCCCTGCGTCCAGTAATACCCTTCCCCGAAGCCATCAATCGCTGCTTCCTCAAGCGTGAAGGCAGAATCTTCCTTAATTTGATTCAATTCTCTCAATCTGACGGCATAGAGCGGTGGGCTGTAAATCTGTAGCATTGCCATCAACTTGTTCACTGCGGCATTGACGAGACCGTATTTCCTCTGAGAATCCTCTATCAGGGGCGCAGTCGTGAATGCTCTCTCGATAAATTCCTCTGTAGTCATCTGTTGTACGTTGACTGAACTGCCTATTACATCCCTGTCGTCCCCCTGACCTTCACGCATCACTGATTTCTCCTTTCGGGGGGTAATTCATACTCATCAGATTGTGATATTTTTTTGATCCTTCTTGGACTCATGGAGATGAGCGCATCCGTATTATTCCTTCTTTCCTTCTTGATGGACGTGATCAGGGCATTGTTCTCCCTGTCAGATAGCCTCGCATGCATCTCGATCTGGTTTATCTTGCTCGCTATCACCGATGGCTCTTTCATCCCACTCAGACTGGTGAGGACGCTGACATCCGACGGGAGCCAGTTCATGTAGACAGGATTGCCCATCCTGAAGTTTGGATGTTCTACGAGATTTTCCCGAACAACCCTTGGGAGATCTTCGAATGGATACCGAACGGGGACTGCATGGACTGATACCGAACCACCCTCAGATATATAGTTATCTTTAGGCACAATCCTATAACCATGTCTTCCTCCCCCTTCGGAAATAAAAACAGGAGGAACATTGATCCCACCCATCGGGAATATGGCAAAATCAATCCTTTCCCCCCTGCCTGTCGTTTCCGATACCATGCGCCATGGCTTGCCATCGTGTCTCAGGGATGAGTGGGTGAGTGGATCAACGTATCCCGACGAGTGAATCCTCAGCGAATCAGAGAACGTTTGCCCAAGAAGTATCACTGGAATCAACCCTAAGCCAGTAATCATCCACACATTCACGGGCACCTCCTTCGGATAAATCATCCCAAAGACGAGGAAGATGAATGGCGTGATTATCAGCCACTTGGTATAATCTTTGTTTTCTCTCGTTGAAACGATTGATGCTCTTTTCTCATTCCTTTTTTCCCTGGACATTCTTCACCGCCTCGTTAATTTTTTCCTGTGCAGACCTGAACATGGGGCTGTCTCTATCATCCCTCGGCTCGCCATAACTTTCTTTTATCGCATCGATAATGTTAGCATTCTTCTCGCCGACCAAATCTCTGAGGGTCAAGGGCAATCCCCTCTCTTTCACGATGGGAAGGAGTTTCCTCATCCTGTCCTCATCATCTACGGTGATCTTGCCAATCCCTGACAGTATCTTAAGACTTTTCACGTCAGCTCCATAGTTGTCCTCATTGTACATTTCCTTATCTCTGTCCCCTCCCTTGATAGATCTCTTGAAAGCCCATGTCGTTATAATCATTGCCAACAGCGTGAAACCCATAGAAATTATCACACTCAGGGGAGAAATTGACCCCAGTATCCCTCCTGAATTTGTCGTTGGAACGACTGCGGTGATCACCTTCTCTTGCACAACCTGCCCCTGATATGATACTTCCACGATGGCATTCCCATAGAGTGTCAGTACCGTTATGTAGCTGCTCGTGAAGTTGTGCTCAAACATCACATTACCTGAAGAGCTGATCACGATCATCTCGGCATAGCTCCCGTTCGGCATGGTGAAATTCGTCGATGCCGATATGGTATAGATATTTCCGCTATTCTGCACGTTTATCGTGAACACTGGAGAAGATGCAGCATGCACCGACCCCATGATTATCATCACCACGGCTATCAGCAATATCACTATCCCCAGACCTATCTCCAACCTGTGCGCAAACTTCGAGTTCAGGGCCTTTGCGACCCTATCTTCCTTTATTTTTTTTATTTCTTTCATTTATACCTTCACTTCCATTCTTAAGAAAATCAATTTTTCCCTGTCGATGTCATCCTGATTCCTCACTTCCTTTCCCTGGTCCTGGGGTTTTGCCAATGTTCTTCCATCAAGGATGAGTGATCTTGCAATGAGGGAAGAATAGAGATCCCTGATGGCAAGATGTATGAGTATCGCCTTCGCCCCACCGTTCACTCTCGATACCATCTCGTCCAGTTTCCGTTCCAGTGATTCAAATTCCTTCTCTGGCAACGTTATTTCCATGCCACCAGCCCTGAGCTTTGGGATTGTGCCTATTTTCGCTACCAGTTGGTCAATCGCCGCACTCAATATCTCTCCTCTGCCTTCAGAGTTTTTGTGCGAATACCATCCCTGAACCCTCAGTATGCTATCTATCCTGTCTATATCCTCTGAGAATATCTTTTGTATCGTTTCCGTCACATTCATAGCATCCCTCCCCTATATGCCGCATACATCAGAAACCACGCAAGGAATGTTATCGACCAGAGGAACAGGTGATATTTGGCATTCAGCCACGCTTTCTTTCTTCCTGCTTTGCTCTGTCTCATGAATCTTGAGATAACAAGGAAGGCATAAAGGGAGATAAACGTGAGCAGGATGTCCATCGCAGATATGCGCCAGACAACGGGCTGGAACAATATCAGGAGCGTATATTGCCACTGGTTGCCCGCAAGGAACGATCCGAGGAGACCAAGAGCCACTACATTCGCACTTTTGTTGGCAGAGGTATTGGATGACGCAGTCACTACGGCATTGTTACTGTTGAGGCTGGCGATGTTGGTCGAGTTCAAGTCGAAGATCGTTATGGTGAAGGAACCAGGCTGGATGTTGGAGACCGAATATGCCAAGGGCTGCGCATCGTACCCCTGCACGAATTTCAGGATGAGGTTGCTGGCGACATACTGGGTCACGGAAAGATTGGCAGGTGCTCCCGATGGAGTGTACACATCGGCGACGAACCTGTA
>CAZXLU010000139.1:0-4209 GCA_964641875.1 Candidatus Woesearchaeota archaeon
AGTGGTTCTATCTTTATAGATTTATTAAGTAACTCGATTCCCTCGTCGTATTTCTCTTTATCATAACACTGCTTTGCTCTATTATAGAGGTCTCTGGCAGTCGGATGTATTCTCTCCTTCAATTCTAATGAAATTTGTTTGCCCTCCTCAGATAGAAAATAATTGGATGTTTTCTTGCCCTCTTTTATCTGTTCTTTGGAGATTATGCCTGCTTCGCTAAGTACTAAGACGTGGTATGCCAATAAAGGTCTACTTATATTAATTTTTTTTGAAAGGTCGTTAAAAGATATGCCTTTAAACTTGTTTAAAACTTTAAATATTTGAAGTCTTACGGGATTATTCAATGCCCCATATTGTAATATATATCTATTTAGTGAGTCCATTCTCGCACACCACTCCTTTCCATCCTATTGATACCAACGTAGTATAAAATTCTTTATCTGATAAATAAAATTTGACTACAGTAAAAAGTAACCCGATATACATTATGGACGAGGGCTAAATTGACCTACTTGGAGATTAATGGGCTGTTTTGTGAAGTTACAGTATTTTAGGGCTCTGTGCTTTAGAGAATAATAAAAAATTTTCTCACTAACCTCGGAATATCCATTAGAAGGGGAGAGCGAGAAAGGATACAACTGTCCTCTCTGTAATATGAATTGCCAGTACTTGTCATTAGAAAGACCTTGATTTTTAATGTTAAGGGGATGGTACTTGTCTTCAATAAAAACGCATAATTTGGAAAAGAGATTTGGATTCTCAATTATCATTGCAAATTCGTCATAGGTGCCATAGCTATTTCCACCTAACGTGCAAAAAATCAGATCAATATCATTTTCATTAAAAAATCCAGTTTTAAAGAGTTTGCTCTCAAACTCATTGATAAGAATCGTATCGCAAGAGCCATTCTCAATCGCGCAAATATCTTCAATTATTGTTGCAATTATATTTTCTTTCCTCAAAATAGACTGAAGTCTCCTTCTTTCATCAAGTGAGTCCGCTGGCCCTAATAATATAATGTTATGGATAACTCTTTTAACTCCTTCTGTTGATGCTTCAAAGACCGACCGGATCTTTCTAGCAACTTCGTCTGAATTGGTGTTGTTGTCTTCCGACTTATCATTCATCTCATCACTGATATTCTTAGTCATTCTTATCCCTCAAGAAGCTCTTAATCACTTTTGGATTTGGCTTATAGTTCATGAAATCTGAATTGTATAACCCAGAATTACTTAAGACTATTCGTGAAATATTTGTGTGTGATAAATTCACTTATCCCCTTTCCATGATTGGAGGAATGGTGTAAGAAATGAATACGGAATACAACAGTGCGTTGGAAGAGTACGACACTGGAGGGATTTAAGTCTAGGAGAGGATCAAGATTGCAAGAAAAGCAATAAACCTCCACATATGTGGAGCCGGATATGGAGAGATTTCGGAACGCCTTGGCCGGAAGATATCTATTGGCAGAGCGATCTTGGAACATGAGACTCTATATTTTGAATTGACTTTGCACTTATAATTAATTTTGAACTTAATTGTTTTCTCTATTTGTCTCTAAGTACCACGAACAGGTCAATAGTAGCCCAAAGGAGAAAGTTTTCATACAAGGCTATTGCTTATAATCTACTCATCCTCTTACAGGAAATGTTTGAATTAGGAGTCGACACAACACTCGGCAGCGAAAAATCTGTTCCCCCAATTTAGTTTTACTGAGGAACATAGGAAATTAGTGGTTTCCGTGGTAAATTGCCTTAATGGTATGTTCACTTCTGTAGTAATTAACCACAATTCCCTCTAACGCCTTACTTGTGTCTTTCAATAGTTTCAAAGCTTCGTCCTCTGTAGTCCAGCTTTTGGGCCTAAAATTTTCAAAGACCTCTTTGTCTGTAATCAAGGTTCCATCCTTGAGTCTTTCATGGAATTCCTTTTCATGCTCCTTCCACCATTTAGCTGAAGCCCTATCAATGGCTTCTAGTAAATGAGCAGAAAAGTTCCCTTTATCTCTAATATTTTCCTTGATATATTTGAGATCATCATCTGTAAGAATGTTTCTTGATTTCATTATATCTGTCAATCTTATATAATTGACTTCTTCTTTATCGCTATTTATATTCTTAAAAATTTTGTCATCCATCTCATAATATGTATCATAGACCCTTTCATCTATTCCTATCTCATCATCTATATCGTGCCAGTCCCGAATATTTCTCATTCTAGTAGCTAAATAGAGAAATGAATCTACTGAGTTTCTGCACATTACCGCAGATGCTTCATACTTTCCACAATCATAGCAATCTGTCGCTTCCCTAAACACAAGAAATGACACATCAAAATTTTCATACCAATAGGATGTCATGGGGAGGGTGCGACCTAAGGGATTCCTGTTGAGTCGATGGATAAGCAGATTGTAAATAAATTCTCCTTCATGATTTGAATTACTAATCATATTACAATAGCTTCCTCAAAAGTATAAGATTTACCATAACACTCCACCCAAAGTCGATCTTGCACCCAAAGTATAAAAGTTACACATAGAAGATGCTGAAGAATCGATTTTAGGTGCAAATCGTCCTGCAACAGGAAATTAATTGTATACCTCGGTGTACAGCAAAGAAATTCAATAGGGCTTCTAATAATTAGGTATGCGCAAATCGAACGGTTTCCACATACCGCCTTTCCCGTTTCCCTTGCATTAAACTCAGTTTACAGACAAAAATAAATTTATTTGGTCAATATTATACATCCAGCGGATGAAAGAAAGAATTGTTTCAGATGGTCATGTACTGATATATATCACAAATAAAAGGGGAATCTGCATCAGCATTATTCACAGATAAGAGGCGTTAACAAGAAATCCAGATGATGACTTTTTAATAGTGGCAATAGTACTTCCCCTAATGGAATATCGGTTTGACTTTGGCAGTGGTTCCAGGGTCAAGACCTCACATCCTGTTACTTCGGATTCTTTAGTGAAGTTCGGTTCCTAACATACTCAATGGAAGTACCGATTAACAACCCAATTATGGTATAGGCTAAAGGCAGCAAGTACACCTTGACTAAACTTGGTGGTGTGTTTACTAGAGACATAAACTGTGGCTTCCCTCCTACAAATAACTCTGAATAATTTGATACAAAATTGTATCCCTGGCCATTTGCTGAATTTGGGCTCGGGGTAATCACTATAGAGGTCTCGGACGAAATCATATAAGGTTCCGAACCATGACTGGATTCTCTATAATAATTTCCATTAGAACTAGTTGCAGTAAGGTTCGACGAATCTCCTCTGATTGATATATTTGATGATCCTACAGAGTTGAGACTTATTTTGGATATCTCACTGAGAGGCATAGAATATTCCTGCAATCCAGACCCAAAGATACTGAGCCCTATTTCTGAATAATCTGAGAAGATGACCTCTTTTCCTGCAACGCTAAAATTCTTAGTCGGTAGGTTTCCATAAACAGTCAACATTGTTGTAATGTTAGGGTCAAGATAGATTGCAACGTATGAACTGCCAGAATCGGCTGTGGAGGACAAAGACAATTTAGACTCAAGAAATCCTCCAGTTGAAATGTTAAATACATAGTTAGGTATATGTTGATAATTTGTAAAGCTCACATTTGCCGCAAGTAGACTATTTAAATTATAATCTGTAACTGAAAACTGGCCTGAGACAATTGTAGCCAGCAGCTCATAGAAAGCTATTTGAGTACTACCAGTTGCTTCGGTGAGATACATTTGATATCCTTCATATGTAGCATTCAATTTTCCATTGCTTTCATTATAGATAACGACTTGGATTGGAACCGAAGGATCACCTGTAATTGTGAGATTTGTTAGAACATCTAGCAAGGTGTTAGAGCGAGAGTTAAAAACAAATCCAGGGACTACGCTTCCAGGGTTTGAAAGACCAACCGCAAATTGGTTTGACTCCAATAGCATAGTGCTGTTAGAAGCCTGGTCAACTGAGCCAACCAGGGATTGAGGAATCTGTTTGTATACTGGAGATGAACTCCATGCAAATACAAAGATTATGATTACGAGAAGAACTAGTACTACATATGCAACAGATAGCCAGGGGCTATTTTTATAATTTAGATGTATTTTTCCATGTTTCATTCTATGTTAATGTTTTCTCTGTATTATTAGGGTTTTCTTAATTTGGGAATGCCAAATATCAGATGGTCAAAACATTTATGAGATCTT
>CAZXLU010000140.1:0-2295 GCA_964641875.1 Candidatus Woesearchaeota archaeon
AACCAATCACTCCCCTGTATTTCATTATACAGGGGAATTATGCAACACACTTTATGCAACTTATACAAATTCAATAACTTATGAGTTATTCATTTTGTTAACTTTTATGGTAAAACCTAAGGGAGTTTAATTAAACTTTATCTGGACCCATATGGCCAATCTTGAAATGTGATATGAAAAACGCTAAGTTTCGTCACGAACTTAACAATGGAATTGAGAGCTATTGTGAGATCTTCAGAAAAGTTCCAGATGAGAGTACTCAGGCCTGGTTACTTTGAAATCACGAGAGATGCAATAGACCTGATACCAGGAGAATGTGCATTTCTTTACTCCTGACTGGAATGAGATATGCCGAGCTCGATAGACTGATGGAATATCTGGAATGGATCGATGGGAAATTCATTTACCTTCATAGAGGAAACATGCTGAAGGTGAAAGTAAAGCAGAGGGAGGGGGCAATCAGATTATCGGATATGGGAAAGATCCTTCTGCATAATTTGATCCAGATTCATTATCTGTTACCTGAACTGCCCGCGATGGACATGAAACTCAGTAGTTTATGGATACGAATCCTGAAAGTAAATCCTGTCTATAACAACACATTCAGGAAAATCTGGGACCCATGGCCTGTGTTTTATTATCCCGATAAGGCACTTCAGATTGCGACGAACTAGGGGCACATAGCCACAACTCAATTTGAGCATTACCTGAACATACCATTTGAGGAAAATGACGGGAAAGCAATGAGGAAATGGGTGGAGGGATAGATACAGATTTATAGCCAAAATGTTAGTTAAGTTTAAATAAGACCTGCACATATCTATGAAGAATGAATGATATTGATTCTTTAAATGCCCCTGTTGAAGGTAAAATAAGTCTGAATTTTAGCCTGCCCGAAAGATACTCAGAACTTTCTCCTCTCGATAAAAGGGAAGCATTGAAAACCGCGATTTTGGCGTTGTTGAAATTTAGGGGGATTACAGGTGTTTCACGATCCGAGTTAAAAGCCAATATAGATCCTAAAGGAATAGTCAATTACAATACTTGGGATAAAGCGTTGGATTATCTCTCTACTACACAACAGATTTACGTTGATTCTGGCCCGGGAAGCAGAGACCCAGTTTATTACCCAAATGGCAGAATGGCGCACCCAATGCTCCAAAAGATGCTTGAGACCCTTTTGCATAAATACATTGTAAGAGCATATGACACCAGATTTGGGAAAACCATCACTATTACGCAATACTCCAAGACCGTCAGCGGAGAAGAAATTCCCGTTGCAGGAATACGACTGGACTGGCAATACTTGGAAGCTTTCATATCAATGCTTAATGATGAACGCAGAGCGCTGGGAGAACGGGGTTTGATAGGGAATGATAAAGAATGATTAGGTTTGAAGAAACAGCATATCGACCAGAGGCGGGGATCAGATTCGGAAAATTATACCTAGACGAGGAAGAATATTACGATGTTCCAGCTTTCGCCCCTCTACCAGTAAAAACATACGATGTAGATGTCATTAGCAGGCTCAAGTCTGATGGAGTGAAAATGCCAATTATTGTAGCTCCTCTCAGATTACGGAATTCTATTAAAGGAATGTCAGCCACCGCATCCATATTTGCTGAAGAGACTAAAATAGGAGAGGTTATAGGTCAAAAACGGATGCTTCTTATACCCGATATAGAATCAGAGGCTTTTTCTGTTAACGTAACGGCTAGAGATTTTTACGTTGAAGAGAAATCAATTCCTGACCAGGTGAAAAATCTTCTATTATCAACCGGACTTACCTACTATGAGAATGAATATACGGGAAAAAAGAACTACGAATACCTGAAGAAATGGGAAGAATTCAGGAGAGATTATGGCCTTTCTTCGTTAAGAAATTACGAAGAAAAAATCCAATCAGAACTGGGATCACCCATATTTTTTGCTCCCACACCTTTGATTCGGGTCGCTAACAATAGTCTTGGAAAGGCATTCCAATATGGAACGGAAATGCTTCTTACAACTCAGAAACAAACTTTTAAAGGCTTGGGGGTGCATCTCCTTTTGCACAGTGAAATATTTGGGCAAGATGATGCTGCTCAAGAATTAAGGACGGATTTGATAAAGAAGATATACTCGCTGAAGAGTCATTCTAATACAGGGTTCTCCTCATTCCCATTTATATCGATAAAGGTGTACGACCCTAAGGACAATCTATTAAAAAATTCTCAAGCTAGCATATACCGGAAGAATTTTAGCTCTACCGTTGTATCGATATCAGAGAATGTCAGAGAAATGAATGGTTTCTTG
>CAZXLU010000140.1:2395-4202 GCA_964641875.1 Candidatus Woesearchaeota archaeon
CCTCCTCACGTTCAACCACAGCCCTGGTGGGCCTTTAGTAATAGAAATGATCGATGGGAGTATAGAGCACGGGTAATAATTGATTCATTTATGGAACTCGATAGAGAGATAAGAGAAATGGCCAAAAGTGAGGTTCCGGTTTACGAATCAGTTAGATCGAGGATAGATAGAATGGGAGAGCAAGACCCGATGGTGGATCTTTGTCCATCATATTGGTACAGAAACTGACATTAATCCCCTACTTGTTTATCCTCCAATCTGAGACTTTTCTTTATTTTCTCAATTAAAGGAGTACTCATAACGGTGCCCGAAAAACTACCCATGAAAACTTACTGGTTTATTTATATACACCATACACATTATTTTAGTGCCCAGAATGGATCTCTTTGTTAGGTATTTCATTCTTTGTTTTATTCTTCTATGTAACCATTTTCTCCAAGTCGGAAAATTAGATCAAAATTCTTAATAAACTCACTCTCTGTTTTAATGAAACCATACACCTTGGCAAGAAGGTCGTCTATTTCAACTATTCTTGAGTATGACCATTTCGGTATTATCTACTTTATTTTAATGGCGTATCCACCTTTTATAATATTTGCATTGATTTGGCTATTAAGGTAATAGTCATTCATCGTCTCAAAGCCCAAATACCAGGATTTTTACTTCATTTTTCCATGATCCCTATAGGACCTGACTTCATATAGATAAGCCCTGCCGTTCTCAGCCATCCTCCGAACACGAGTTAATGTAATGACAATCGAATTACAACATACATAAATCTTTGCTAAAAACTCCCACAAAAATACTGCATCAAACAAGGAATGTAGTGTTAAGAAAGGGCGAAGTCAGGATCAAAAAAGCGTTATCTTAACAATAATCATCAGTGCCATAACTACAGGAATATGGCCTCTTTCGAGTGGCCAGCATAACGTAATACAGCCTTAACAGTACTCAACATAAGTCTACTTGCTGATTTTGGCATTTATACTGGATGTTGTGACATTATCTATATGGATTAATAGATTACGAGTTAAAATTTTATATAGCAACGCTAATAATTCAACGGGAAGATTTCGTTAGAACCCTTTTCAATACTTTTTAATTCTTAGTGAGAACAAAATTTTGGATGTGAAACTTAAAAATAGTAACCCTACTCAAGAGTGCTTACAGTTCAATGTTGTA
Organism: Candidatus Woesearchaeota archaeon; assembly: GCA_964641875.1. Taxonomy (GTDB): domain Archaea; phylum Nanobdellota; class Nanobdellia; order Parvarchaeales; family Parvarchaeaceae; genus Parvarchaeum. Next base: position 3,578 of record CAZXLU010000140.1, read on the forward strand.
ACATTTAACTTAAGAATTTATACCCAAATGTGCTATAATTGATTGAAATATCACGTGTATCGAGCCGAGGCCAATTTCTCGGGATTGCGGTACGGTGGCATTAAAGATAAATTCCGGCGAAATACTCGAACAATAGTAGAAAGACGGCAAATTCCCGTTAATAAAATGGGTTAAGATCGTAAGGATTCTTGGCAGTCTCCGAGGTTCATTATTCCCTATATACCTAAAAACTTTCTATGAAGAATATTACAGGCACATCGAAGCAAACTATTGGCGCTATATAATTATAATAGAAACAGCAATAATGGAGTGAATCGCAACGAGACTCCATTAGCAATAGAATTTTTGTCGCAATATATGCTTTTGAACTTAGAAATATCTTGTTCTATTGAGCATTTATAGGTTTTATCCATTTTATCTGCCATTTTTATAAAGGTTTGCAGAAATTCAGCCATGGCACATGTTATTCTCCCTATGTCCCAAATCATTTTGTTTTGAATTTTTAGTTTTCTAGCTCCGGTTAGGTGTGATATCTGCTTGTTTATTCTAGTATCAATTTCCTTGATGCTTAAGTTGGCCAGCTTATCTATGCCCTTTGAAGATTGCCGGTCACAGTTAGCACTGC
>CAZXLU010000141.1:0-4200 GCA_964641875.1 Candidatus Woesearchaeota archaeon
GGCTTTCTTCAGGGCACATTCAAAGGCTTCCTCCAAGGTTATTCCCTCACCGTGATACCGATTATGTCCGGTATGGAATTCACCCAATATACATTCCCACATATTCTTAAAAGAATTGTAGTACACATGATGAATTGCCCGAAAATGTTTGGGTTCATCCCTGACCCATTCCACTACTTCATGAAATACCTTGTCGTCCACCACTCTTCTCCTCAAAATAATCCTCCGGATACTTGTTTCCCTTACGGAAATTTTCCTTGTCCCACATGGGACGCATGTTGCGATAATGATAACAGGTAAAGATGTCGTCCCGTTCCAGCAGATTGAATCGACTAACCGGATAGATATGATCGATGGTCCATCCGCCATTCCCGTAATTGTCCCATGTCATTCCTTCCTTGAATTGGCCTTCCATGTATTCAATAAAATCTTTTTGACTGCAACCCACCAGTTCTTCAAATATCCTGATCTCCTGTTTGTTTTCCGTCTTCATACCGCTTCGCACCAACCAATTATAATGCCTTCTTAAATTTCTGATAATATTGATGCGATACTTCGGAAACAATTTGAAATAGACTCTTCGCTTTCCACGATTGACTTTAGCCAAGGATAGCCCACTCTTCCTTTTCAGGATAAAAATAATTTTCTTCCGGTTGAGGATATTCCAGAAAACACCTGTGACACCATGCCTCCAGTTCTCCCTGAAGATTGATAAAGTGACAATTTTTAAATATCGGTCTGGAACACACATCACACTGGCCCACCTGTCACCTCGACTTCCTCTTTACCTTTATGAAGGTGTCTCTCAATCCCCGGATAAACTCTAACCACCTTGCCGATCCGTTCACCGTCCAAATCACTGTATACATATACCCCATTTCCACGGACTAAAAGATCGGCCTGATCTAATACTAGCGTATCGGAGATACACACAGCATTATATGTTTCTCTCCTCCATCTGTTATCCTTTCTCCATTTTATTTTAACCATGTCTCCAGTATGGACAGGAACACGTTCACCGTCTATACTAATCGTGTAGGCTTTTCCTGTTGGATACAAATGAAAAGTATCCTCTGCACAGCCCAACTGAATTTTAACCACATCTTTATCTATAGTCAGTGTGTGGACCAGAAACACATAGAATAATGTATCATCTATCTTAACTGTATCAAAGTTCTTATAATCAACAATATTATCTTCGTTAAACACCCCTTTGGAAACCTTTATTTTAAGTGTCAAAGAAACACAGTGCCAATATTCTGGAAAAATGTATGCCATATCATACTCTATATAATCAACAGGCCAGCCATTAATCTCAACACTCGGCTTCCGTATTCTGGTGTCCATCTCGTCTCCTAACAAATATAGAATGCTTTAAACACCGGATTTTCCGGTTTTATTGTACCTAAATATCTGACAGGAAATAAAAACCATTCTTTTCCGTCATTTCTTCACATCTCAAATCATAATTTTCCAAATGTGTCGGACCACTGCTTTCTTCTTCTATCATGACGGGCAGTTCCAAATCATATTTCTTCAATTCCTCAATCAATTCCCCGACTGTCATTTTATTCCCCCTTTAATTTAGGAATCCCACCTTCGTTTCTATTACTTCTGTCACAACACCTTTCTTTAAAGCATACAAGTCAGACAAACACATCTGCTTATTCAAAGGCACCATGCCGTTAGATACACACCATTCGTTCACCTCATTCACATCCAGCCAGTTTATATCTATATGCCGGTGTAACCGTCCGGCACGGCGAACAGCCTTATGGATCTTTTCAATCTTTTCATTTGCCGTAATCAAAAAAATAACTTTCAAACCATCCCCAATAAAACCGTCCGTACAGTTAAGTAGAGTTGAAAATCCGGAAGACTTGGAAGCGTCCAGATCAATAAAATCTGCCGCATCTTCCATCACAATCAATTCCCACTTGCCGTCCCCTCGCTCTGCATCCTGCCTGTTGAGGACGTTGAAAAGACTCAAAGCACTTTCATCATCACTCAGATAGGTGACAGGAGAAGACACTACCGTGATGTTACACCATTCTCTCCATTCGGTTCCCAATATCTGAATAAAATGACTTTTGCCCGAACCCGGTGTTCCTGTCAGGATAATGATTTTTCCGTTCAGTTTGTCCGGAGTCAATTCCACCAGTTCTTGTAGTTTCCCCCGAACCGTGGAAGGATAATTGTTCTTACACTCTTTCCACGTGAGTTTATTCATCTTTTTAGTAAATTGTCCGGGGCCGTTTGCTCCCATATAACTCACACCTATCTCATAACTTTCTCTATCAATGTTTTCCTTACAAAAATTTTCTGCTTTCAATCTTTCAAACCATTCGTTCCGATCCTGTTCGGTGTAAAACCACCACTTGAAAAAAATAAATTGTTGTTTGTTTGGTCTATTGATCCAAACAATCCCTTTCTCATGAGAATACATATCTATTAATCCTTTTGCCGATTCGTCTTCCACCCACACGTCTTCATCATGTGAAAGAGACATATCCCAACGTGAGGATACCTTTTTTCCTAAAAAACCTTTTTCCATCATTCGGGAAACAATATTCTTATCGTATGAATAGGTTATGTGAAAATAAAAAGGATATGTCTCATTTAAACCGTTACTGACAAATATATTGACATCCGGAAGAACCTTGTCATACGTTTTAGGTGCAGTAGGCACCCATCTTATATCCCGATCCAAATCAACCAATTCACCCAATTAACAACCCTCCTACTGATACATTCTCGGTAATACATAATATCCTTTGTCCCTGTAAGGAACCACCTGTTCAGGTAACGCACTTATTAACTCATTAAAACCAAAGATACGAGAATCACCTTTCACACCGCTCTTAAGTTCGGTTCCGAACAGGAAATCAATATCTTCCTGAAGAACACACGTGTAAGTATTTAGTCCCTCCAGTCTCGATATCAATTTAACTGGAAAATAAAAGTGGTTGTTCACGTAATAAACAATCTTGTCCTTGTTGTCGTCAAAAAACTTCTGATATAACTTTTCACGCTCCCGATAGTATCGCCGTTCCCTTTCCAATGCCTCTTCTTTCTGTTTCTTGAGATACGGATTGAACTTATGCACGTGTTTTTCAATCGAAGGAAAAAAGTCGCTTGGACATTCGTAGTTTCCAATTTTTGCCGCACCCATCAGAGCAACATACATTTTCCGATCCATCACAACAATTCCCTCATCCTCATTGATCTCCATCTTGCGTTCCTCCTTTCTCTCACCTATAATCATGTTAATTGTTTTCTCACTACTTGTCAACAAAAGGAGAAAAGATGGAAATCGAAGCTGAATATATTGAACTGGACCCGGCAAAAGCACATATCCTATTATTGCGTGGAAATTATAGTCAAACCCAACTGGACACTCTTGCCCGGTCCCTGAAAGGCATCTTTCCCGACAAAACACCGATCCTATTCAACATGGACGACACCATCGACATCTACGAATACGACAAGGAAACCAAACTCAAGATAACCGCTCCCTTGTCTCCCTTGCAAACGAAAATATTCAAAATGATACTACCCGATCACGATATCCTTCCAACAGGAGAAAACGGTAAACAACCCAACTCCTTTATGCCTTTCCCGAAATAATGATATTCCATAACCCATCTCATATCTTCTCTCTCCAGTTTCACCAACACCTCTTTCAAGACCTCCACCGGCGAAGAAGAAACCGGAATAACAACATTTCCTGCAAGATCCTGCGAATATCTCATCATGTGACCGACAAGATGAGTGATATTCCTGACCCAATGATTGAAAGAAAGATAAAGATTTCCTTCACTATATGTCACAGTCATCTCTATATAATCGGTAGAACGCAGGATATCCTTCAACCTCTCCTGTGCCTTCTCACTCAAATCATCCTGAACCTTCTCTTGCACTTCTTTTTCCAACATTTATCTATCCTCCTGTTAATAATTAGTAAACTATCCAGTAAACTATACACCAGAATATACAAACAGACAAAAATATTCTGTCATCGGAAAAAAAGAAACATAAAACAATCACTACAGGACAACGATAAAAGAATAGACATGGAAGAAGACAATTATAACAGGACGGATACATATAAATGGTTATTACAGATGTAGGAGAATAACTATAATAGGACGGATACATATAAATGGTTATTACAGATGTAGGAGAATAACTATAATAGGA
>CAZXLU010000142.1:0-4181 GCA_964641875.1 Candidatus Woesearchaeota archaeon
TGAATCATCATATTTTATTACGCCGTTCTCAAGATATATATGGTCAGGGTGTATATGTTCTGCATTTTTTATGTTGTTAAGATCATTGGAGTATAAAAGAAAGAACTGCATTATTGATGCCATTGTTGACCCAGTAATGGCATAAGTTCTGAGAACATCCTTTATGTTATCAATTGTATAATAATCAAGTTTATTTATAAGAGCCATGTGATAAAAGTGATTTCCTTCATCATCAATGGCAAGCCCAATAAACTTAATGGGGATCGAGTAAATTGAGAGCATTTTTATCTTCGCATGAGGATAGAAATAATAAAAATACTTATCGGCTAAATCATATCCAATATATTTCCCATCGTTTATTTTGAATTCGATATTCCCATCCACTTGCCTGCTCTCAAAAATCTCATTAAGGTTTTTTAGTATTTTATCATAATCAGGATAATTTTCCTTATTTTCCGTTATTATCCTTTTCAATGTTGTGTAACCCTTCACAAGTGTTTTTGATTTTTCCTTTTCCGGTATCCTTCCGTATTTTTGCATTTCAACACGTTTATATGAATCATTAACCGTGGAAAAATTAATTTTGCCATTCCAGTGATTAAGGGCTGCGGCCTCCTTTAAAATTAATTTTTCATTTTCAATGCTTACACCCCTTAAGGCGTGGGCTCCGGCGTGTGCCATTAATAGATTATTGCCCTCGTTCACAGGAGTTTTTTTGAATATCATCGCAGTTGTTTCAATATCTAAATTGAGGATTTTATCGTCCAGGTTAAGCGGCATTTTTGCCTCGTTAAAGTCATCAGAAAATGCCTCGGGGTGATCATGTGAATACCAGAAATTATAAAGCTCATCGGGCATGAATGGGATTTGAGCCAAGGATCCATGAATAATTTTATACTCATTGCCATTGGGATGAATGGATCCAGGAGCAACAACATAGCCGCCATTGCCTCTTACATCGAGTCCTTTAATTCCGTTAATGTTTGTTGCAATGCTAAGATTATGGTCCAGGCCAGGAGGAATTCCGAAATATATATGGTAGCCTCCGGACCCTGTTTGAACTATTAATGCATCAGGATATTTTTTAAGATAATCATCAAGTGTGTTCAATTTTAATATTTTCAAAAAGCCATAAAGGCCGTTAATGCCTATGTTTCCGTTTTCACCAGTTTTAATATCGGTGTCATAGACAAATATACCTGAAATATCGCCTGTAGGTATTCCAATATTCTCTGTCTTCCAGGATCTTATAATTTTCTCATCCCTTGTCCAGTCCTTGAATCCTCTTGAACCTGGAATTGGATCCTTTCTATGCGGTGGAAGAAGAAATAACGGAATTCTATTTTTGATAAATTCATCTAAATATCTGTTTATCATCTTTTAAATGCCTCGCTATCAAAATACTTATTAACCTGCAATCCGATTAAAAAAACAGGATTAATGGTTAATTGGCTTTGTCTCTCTATGGCCATTTTATCTTTCCTCCTTTTTTATTTTTGTTTTCTTCTTGGTTATCACCGTTGACAATCAAATCCCACAACTCGAATAATCGCGGTTTACCCGTTTTTTCAACCTTTTTTGTTTCAATCACTTATTAATCACCATTCCATAATTTTCTTAAGAAAGTATAGGTAATACTTCCATATAAATCTTACGATTTCTTATTAAAATGTGATAATTTATATACATTAAAGAGATTTTGTAATAATGGATGAGAAAAGAGGCACTGGAAGTTTTCACATAGGCAGCAAAGGAGAAGGTATAATATATGTTAGCAAGAAGCTCCTTGATAACTTTCCTCTGAAAAATTCTGACCAGGTTATGATTACCATCAAAGATGGAAAGCTCATAATTGAAAAACTTTAATGACATTCTTTTGCCTCCTTTTTTATTTTTAATATTAGAACATTCTTGTGTGATGTATCTATTTCTATATCCGATCCTTTATCTATCTCATACGGCTCGGCCACATAAAAAGGAATTAGGGCATATAAGGAGCCGTTAAACTTTGTAACTTTTTTTCCAGCAGTTCTCATATATCATAGATGAATATTAGATATATACTACCTATTAGTTAAAAATTAAGGGGGGACAACGAATATTATCCATAAGTTTTAATATTATTATTGTAATAGTATATTCATATGAAAAAAATTAAAGATAAAAAATTACCTAATAATATAGAATTACCTAATAATATTTTTGAAGCCCCTTCAGCAATGGATTTTATGTGGGGGAGGAGTGTGAAAGATCGAATCTGGGTGTACCTATATCAATGGATGAAAAGTGATATCAAGAATGGAGGGAAATCTATCTCAATTTTCAATCTAGTGGATTTTTATAATTTATGCAAGGGAGACCTGATAAGGTCAAAGAAGGATAAGTATAAATCTATAAAGGCAGCTCTCAAAAAGCTTATAGAAGAGGGATATGTAGTAAAGGTTAACAGGGAGGGAGGGCCCTGGAAATCCATGGATGAAGAGCCTTGGTACCATTTCAGAACAGATATGGAAAATACCAGATTGCCAGATGACTATTGGATAAGTGAGGATAAAAAAAATATTAAACAGGATAAGTTTATAACTGCCCTTTATAATCTTTCTTTTGGTACTAGGTACTCACCAGCTGATCTTGATATACCTAGAATGGGGGCAGATAACAAACTTAAGCAGGATAGCGATTATGATTCTTATGCCCACTTTGCCGATTTTAACATGGCAGTTCACACCCTTATTGATATATTCAGGAGACCGGACATGCGTCGCCCCGTTGTAGAACAAATATGCTGGGGCATGATCGAACCTAAAGTCTCCGTCTCGTATTTTCCAGGTCCTGCTGCTATGGATGAAATTTATAAAGAGGAATTAAAAAAAATAATAGGAAAAATGAAGAATGATGGTGGAGATAATAAGATAACATAAAATTAAAAAAGCAAAACTAATGAAGATAAAATCTTCACAATCACTATTTAATAAATATAAAAATCATCTTATAATATTCGCTCCTATTGTTAAGATAAAATACTGGGTTTCCAAGCAATTTAAGATTTTTATTTTAATAATATAAAAATAATTGAATATTTATTTTTCATTGAAACTACTGATTTAATTTAAAAAATGGAATAACATCATGAGAAAATACACTACATTATGACTACATTATGACTACAAAATGACTACACACCAAACCCTTAAAAATACTAGGTCGAGAATAAATGTAGTCATGTAGTCAGGTATTTTTGTATACATATTAATGATAGAATAAAATCCCATTATTTTATAACGTATTTGTTGTGTGTTATAATATATAATAATATAATAATATGACTACATGACTACAATATAATACATATCCTTTAAAATACAGCTTTTCTGTTGTAGTCATTTTGTAGTCATTTTGTAGTCATAATGTCTACACTCCCTAATCAAAAAATACCTCTCTTATATATTCAAAAAAATGAATTTTTCAACATTTCTGGCCATAATAACATTTCATGTTCCATGATTTTTAAAAATAATTAGGCCCATATTTGCACTTGCACTTTTTAATGTAAAACCTTAAAAATACTATATCAATTAGCTGCGTATTTTCTGCATAATTGAATTAATTATAGATAACAACAATAAACTAAAATTCATGGTCCATGATTTTTAACAATGCTTAAATAGGTATTTTTCTATATTAAAATAAGGAGAATGATGCAAGGCTTCTCCTTTGCCACAGTGGTGGTTTTTGTGCATCTTGCCGCCATGGTGGTTATATTTTATTTTTTCATATTGTGTTTTTTAAAGCCATGTCCTGCTTAATTCATGCAAGGCTGTATCTCATCGCCCTTCCTCCTTTTTCCACACTTATCAGGGAAATATAGGAAAAGAACTGTAATTTCATCACCAGTTTCATGGTGCTGATTTCAATTCCATTGTATTCCAGGATTGTCCTTATCTGGTGTGCGTGAAAATGCCTTGCCGGAAACTTCTTGAATATTTCCATAATGGCCAGATCTGTTTCATCCATCTTTACATTCAGGGATATCGTAAATTTGTATTCCATAGAATATTTAATGTGTGCGATATTATTAACGTTTTTTTTCAACATACTGTCATTTAATGCCTAGCATTGCCACTCTCCCCTCTCCCCCCAGCACAATTAATTAATGATATTCGTAAATCGGAAACCGGCAT
>CAZXLU010000143.1:0-4143 GCA_964641875.1 Candidatus Woesearchaeota archaeon
TGAAATGTTTTTTATGTGGGGCACCTTTAGTATACTCTCAATTTTATCCTGGGACTTCCATTGGTTTAAATAAATTTATCGGATTTTTTAGTTCGGACACACATAGCAGTAGGAAGGCTCTCATTTGCCCGAACAAACATAGTTATGCCCTGACAGATGTAAAACAATATATAAAAGCAAACGAAATACAGATCAGCGAAGACGTTGTAACTCATTTAAAAAAACAGAATTTAGAAAATTTTGATGTTGAAAGTCTTATATCCAATGAAGAAACACAAGTATACGCAGTAACATATAGTTGGATTTCCAGATTGCGTATGGATAGATTTAAGGCTCTGAACGATCCCACTCCCTCAAATCAAGTTTTAGACAATGTTAAAATATTTATATGTGCTAATGCTAAATATATAATGCCAAATTTGGAGAGAAAAAACATAATATTCGCCGGGGTTCCTGTGAGGCTGGGCAGATTTGATTTCACATATAAAATTGTTTGGTATGTATTGATAGGTGGTAAAGGTGTTTAATAAAAATAATATAAAGTTTATTAGCCTCTCAGACGCAACTAGGATGTTAAAAATTGGGGAACATGATAAGAATAATTATGAAAACAAAAGAGAAATAGATCTTAATGACTCCATACTAATGATACTTTCAGCAATAGACTACAACAAGAAGATAATCTCAAGGATGCTTATGCAAAGAGAAGTATTTCTATTCCATGAAGAAATTGTTAAGCCTATGGGTATATCCGAGGGAGCTGTTGAGGCAGGGTTTTTCCCATATAAATATGGTCCTTATAGCATTGATGTGAATCTTGCGTTATCAACATTGATATTTTCTGGCAAAATACGCGTAGAAAATTATTATAAAGGTCCAGAATATTCTAAAAACAAAAAGAGAATGAAATTCTTGGCCGTATTTACTACAGATATAAACTTCAATGATGTTGCTAATAAATATGAGGAACTACTGGGAGATAAAGGATATACTATAGACAGATTTCACGGAGTTATTCATGAAAAGAAACATGCCTGGGATCAAAGTGGGGTAAAAGGTATTACAAATTTGTTACTTTCTAAAGGATTTAAGGACTGGTATAATAGAAAAACATTAAAGGAGGTATACCCATCTATAAATTTCGGGAAAATTACGGAAGATTACAGACCAAGGGTGAAGGTGTAAATGATCGAATTTAAAGACATTGTTAGTGATGAATTTTCGAAAAAAATGCCTTTGAGATTTTATCCACGCAAATTGCGCATAAGGGTTGAAAAGGAATTTATAACACCTGTAAGGGCCGTTATAGATTCTGAGTATAAAAATAAAATGAATTTCCCAAATCAGATAAAGTTTGATGATTATGTTTCTATATCTGTCCAGTATTTTAACGAACAAAAACTGCAAAGTTTCCTTAATGAAAATGGTGCAATGAAGAAATTAGGCGATAATGTTTCCCAATTCTCCAAAAGTGCAACAGATTCTTACCTTTCTGTGCTTTCTTTAAGACCTCAAAAATCAGCATGGCCAGAATTAAATGAAAAACAGTTTGGGCGTTTCATCCGGTTCCTTAACTTTGTACAGGGCGGATTAAATACAAGGTCTCTTCCAAATATATCTGTAAATTTTGATTATAAAACGGCAGTGAAAGAATTCTGCAAGCAGTACCAGGAATTTAACCCGATAGTTTGGCTTGACCTTAGAGAAGAGGATCCCCATATTTTTCAGAAAAAAATAGATCTGCTTAAAAAGTTGGTTAAAGAGAAACAATTACAGATGATAGGTTTTTACGCAGGCAGAAATGATACACTTGGTAACTACAATGTAAATTTTGACTATATATATACCGAGCTTAAAGATGAAGAGGTCCTACTGTTATATGAAGGCTCCTATAAATCCTTCACAAGTGGATTTACAGGTGTATCTAAATTGCATTACCACCCCTTTGAATTCTTCGATGTGGTATCTCCATTTAAATTTATGGGAGGAGGCAGTAATGAAAAAAAAACATATTTACAAAAGGCAAAAGATACCGCTTTCTTAGATAACCAGGATGTAGTTCTAAAAAAATTTCAGGACTTAGACGAGTCTAAAAAACATACGTATCTTAACTACCTAGACAAAAAAAGCAGAGAAACAATGGATGAAATAGTTGATAAGGTTGATCATTCAATTGAATTAGATGGGGCAGAATATAAAAAATTTGCTTCCTTTGCAAATACACAGCAGGTGGTTACAGGAGAGAATGAAATAAAAGAACTTTCAAAGAGAATAGAAAATGGTGATACATTCGATTACCTTGAGGAAAAAAAGGATCTTAAAAATGAGGTCGTAAATAGGCTATCTTTTAAAAAGGGCGGTGTTCTCGATGAATATAAATAATATATACCCGCACTACAAAACTGCCAACAACCTAGATGCAACATATTGTAACCACTGCGGGGCGAAGCTGGAATGATGCTGAAGATAGGTGATAATTTGAAAGTGAAAAAATACTATAAGCGCAAATATTATGATATTGACCAGTTAATAGCTAAAATTCATTTTGACATATATTTAAATGTCATTGAGAGAGGGATATAAATGAATCAAAGACCAACTTGTTATTACCATGCAACTGATGAAATAAATTCCATGGAACTCTGTGATCAAAATACAAAGTTTGTAGGTTCTTTATATCTTATGTGTAACAATGCCCACGTGCTTAAATTTTACAGAAACCCAAATGGCACATTAGCAGCTGATTCTGTTTCTACTATTTTCAATAGTTTAAAATGTAAATATAAGACATTTTTTCAGTATACCCCAAGTAAGGTCTTTGAACATTTTCATTATACTTTGAATTTTTTGACTACCGAATATTACTACGGAGCTGCATATAGCATTCGTACTTTGGCTGAAAGGCTAATATACGATAATTATGGTACTCGAGTTTATTATGAAGATGAAGTTATTAATAGCGACGACCCAAGAATTGAAGAAATATCGAATAATATTAAGGATATTGGTTTTAAACCATTTATAATATTGTTAGAATCGTCCAAGACTAGAAATAGGGTTAAAAAAGGTAAAACATTTAAGCATGATCCAAAACAATTAGAACAAGCCCAAAAGGCAGTTTCAAAGATTACTGCCCATCCAGCTCTCTTCACTTCATTGAATACATTAGATTTCAACAAAATAATAGATGTAGCGGATAAAACTTCTCCAGTGTTACACGGAAGAACACAAATGAATTCTGTTTTAGCCTATGAGCTTTTAAAAGACACGCTTGAGGTATATACAAATTATTTTAAAAAATGTAAAAAATGGGGTGTTAACTATGTCTGAAAAAGAACAATTTGAAACTAGAATCTCTCTTCAGGTAAGTGTCCAAATAATAAAGCATATTTCCAGGGGACTTTACAGGTCGGCAAGTAGTGCTATAAAAGAGCTGGTTAGCAACTCATTTGATGCCGATGCAAATAATGTGGTGGTTAAGTGGTTTTTTTCTTATGATAAGTCTGGCACAATCATGCTCAAACAAATAGAAGTGAGTGATGACGGGGAAGGAATGAACTTAGATAATCTCATATATTCTTTTACTCATATTGGTGGAAGTGCTAAGGAATTAAACGAAAATCTTAAAACAAAATCAGGAAGGCCCGTTATCGGGCGTCTTGGAATAGGCATGCTATCTGTGGCATCTGCTTGTAGGGGATTTAGGGTAATTACAAAAAAGGAACATGAAGAAAGAGAATATATATCTGATGTGTCTCTAGAATTCCTCGATCAATTGAGAGAGCTTACTGATACTATGGACAAATTCAATATCGGAAATGTAAAGATAAGTTCTAGGAGTGTAAGTGGTTATGAGAAATATACAAAGATACAAATAAGTGATTTTAGGCCACCCTTCCTGGCAGGCATTATAGAGGACCTTCCAGAGTCATATTTTTTCAGAAAAAAGATAATAGCGGAGAATTCGAAAGAAAGCGAGTCATATATTGTCAGGTATATAGAAGAAAAGTTAGGAAAAGGTGAAAAACTTTTAAAATTATCGCAATTTGACCAAATAGTGACTGAATTAGCCTTAATGGCACCAATAAAATATCTTTCCGATGGCCCTGTGAGGAAATCAGTCCCCATGGATGCTGACGAGGA
>CAZXLU010000144.1:0-4122 GCA_964641875.1 Candidatus Woesearchaeota archaeon
ATTTAACAACGGTGACTGCTTTAACGAGTAGTGATGCACTAAGGTATCCTTTCTATTCCAAGGCAGGAGCAACGGCGGAAATTGGCACCAACTCTAATGGAGGGACGGGACGAATTTTCATTGAGGGGCATGCCGCAACCTTTAAGACGGTACAGGGCACTTCCGCACTACCGGCATTTCAGGCTGGAGTCGGGTATCAATTTCAGGAAAATGCGCAGACAATTGATACCTCCACTGATTTCTTTGCCACGTTTCAGGGCCAGAGCACGAATGTTAAGCTCGTGAAGTCCATTGTGGTGGTAAACAATCCCGGTGAGGTGGCGGGCCAATTCTCAGATCCAACACAGATCACAAAGCTCAACCTGAAATATGACAAGGACAACACGGCCCTTGAAAACGATACTGCCAATAACCCACCTAACTCGTTTATTCGGAATTTTTTGGTGGATCAGCGGGAACGGTTTGGGGACCAATTGCCCGGAGTGTATATCTTCGATTGGTCGGCGGGTACAGATGCCGAATATCCCAATAGTTATGGGTATTTGGATTTGTCCATATTTAAAAATGCGGGCACGGAAATATCGCGTACAAATGATTGGCAAACAGGCGCACAATTGGTATACGCTAATGTGTACCTCAACCCCACATTGTATGCGGCAACGTTGTAAGGGAGGGGATGATAGGATATGGCGGCAGTACAAAATCTTGTGATGTCAGAATCAGCTCAATCCGCATTCCCAGCCCCACAACAGCTTCCTGTCATGCAGGCTAATGGAGTATCGGAAAATGACGTGGCATACGAATTGGCCGGACAAAGTCCACAGGGGGCGAGTCATGGAGTAGCGGCTCAACCATGGTATCACGGATTAGTGTTGGTCATTCTATTTGCATTGTTAGCGGTTGTGGGAGCTTTTCTCATGGGAGGCTTTGCAAAGCGAGAACGTCGAGGGGGTAAATAAGAGGTGGATGGCGGAAAGGCAGCTATAGGCTTTTTGATTGCCTTTCTTGCTTTACTCTTATTTATTGCGCTAATGACCCGTCATTTAGGAGTATTCTTGGCGTCTTTGTTTGCACCCCAACTCTTGGATTGAGGGTGATATGATGTGGGGAGGGGTAGTACCAGATGAGCTTAAGAGGCAACGGCGCATCAAGCTCAAGTCGAAAAGGGATGTCCTCTTTGACCAAATCAAAGAGTACAAGGCAGAGTACCAAAAGAGCAAAAGCGAACGACAAATTATCGAAGAGCAAATCCGCAAAGGCAACGAAGAGCGGGAACGGATCACCGAAGAGCTTGGACGCGAAGGGCAACGCGACAGCGAATTCGCATACGACTATTTCAGCCCCGAAAGCGAAAGACTTGCCGAAGAGCACGAAGAAAATGAGCAGAATCTCCAACGTCTCGGAAAAGAATACGAAGAGGCCAAAGAGAGAGAATCAGGGGCCGAAACAAAATTACGAGGGACACAACAACAGGCCCACAAGACAGAGGAAAGCATCAACAAAATCAACACGCGACAACACAGTGCAAAATCAATCTTTGAAACGCCAACAAAAGTCGCGAACAGGATTTCTGGCGGGAGTGCGGGCCTTCTTTTCGGATTGATTGCAGTAGTGATTGTGTTGTGGTTTGCGGTGACTCCCGCAACGAAAGCTAATAAAAAGTCTCGTCTTATTTTGGCACAAGAGGCTTTGGCAGGGCAGGTCAGCATTAAGGGAGGAATATAAAATGGCGGCTTTTTATGGCACAGTGGGAGGAACAGGAGTCGCTGTAAGTCAGACGACTACTTCTAGTCCCCTGCGGGCCGCTCATTTTACCATGATTGGTTGGCTTGTCATGATTACTCTGGCATTAGTTGCAATGTCTTATAAACCTGCACGAACAGCGGTATTGTGGATATTGGGGTTGTTAATTGTGGGAATGATCATTATGAATTCCCAAAATTTCAAGCGTTTGATGATTAAGAAATAGGGAGGGGAAAATATTGGATAAACTGAACAGCCTGAGTATTATAGGATGGTTGGGGCTTTTAACCCTTGTGTTTTTGGTGGTGATTTATTCCAAGGGATTCTCGACTAGTGCCGGAACAATTTTCTCAGGGATTAAAGGGGTAATGGGGCAGGCTCAAGGCAATCCCAGTCAAGCGGTCTTGTCGAAAGCGGCATAAATGAGGGAGAGAGGTATTCACGATGGCAAAACAACGTTTTGGAAGCATGACGACAGCTGTTGGTGGTCAGTATATGGGGAAATATCCTCCTAATAACCTCGACGCACCGGGGCCAAAAGGGTATATTTCGGCCAGATTTACTAACTATTTAGCACAGAATTGGTTTGGGGAAATTGGGTCGCAAATTATTCAATTTGTCGCATTACCTTCACCCGAAG
Organism: Candidatus Woesearchaeota archaeon; assembly: GCA_964641875.1. Lineage (GTDB taxonomy): Archaea > Nanobdellota > Nanobdellia > Parvarchaeales > Parvarchaeaceae > Parvarchaeum. The sequence goes on from CAZXLU010000144.1 coordinate 2,384, forward strand.
AATTCCAATATGTCGCTATTCCGATACAAGCAACTAACGTGAAGCCCATCCGGCTACAACCCGGAGGGAGCTATGTCATTGGAAAACAATACCTAGCGAATCCTAATCCAGCAGTCCGTTAGGGGGTGAGACAGGATGTCGTATGGGGATGAACCATTGACAGGTGATCAAATTCAGAATGACCCTACATTGCAAGAGGGGAGTGTAGGGGAAATTGGGACAGGGTTAGATGATAATGTCACAGGCGAAGGGCCTATGGATACTCCTACGACAACCAAAAACAGGAAATGGTTGTGGATAGTAGTGTCGATTGGGGTGGTCGCTGTGATTGCGGTGATTGTACGGTCAAAATTATATGGGAGTGCATCAGGGTCAGGCACCCCTGCCTCGTTGAGTGAGGGGAACGTGACGATAAATGCCGCGAAAGGGTCGCGGGTAGAGATTGTACAGCCGACTAATGGGCAACCTATTGGGTCAAGCGTGAATCCAAAGGTGAATGCTACCCCTCAACCATCGAATCCTGCCCCAACAGTGGCACAAACACCATTAGTCGTGTCGAATAAGACGGGAATGACCACAGTATTACCCAACGCATCTAGCTCATTGAGGTTAAGGACGTTAGGACATCAAGGATTAGCGAATCCCGTATCATTACCGGGAGTATCAGCGGGTCTAGTCGGTCTGGACCAAAACGTTCTTAAAAAATATGGGTCAAGTGCTAGCGGGGTGACAAATACTGGAGTGATTGTGAGTAATTCATCAGCATCAGCTACTCAGCAGGAGGCATTGGCTAAATCTGGAGCACCTGTATCTTATGGATCGAAGATTACACCGGGGCAAGCAACGTATGTCAAGAATTTATTTGCGTCGGGTCAAACAGCCAAAGCGGAATCGTTTCTCAAAGCTCACGGAGCTTAACATTGAAAGGATGTGGGGTATACAGTGTTATCAGCGACTACTAAAACACAAACGGCGGTGAGAGGGGCCTTGGCGATCATAGGGTTTGGAATAGGATGGATTGACCATAATCTGACACCTCTGTTTTGGGCATTGATTATCATGATTGCATTAGATTTGTTACTCAACACTCATGATGAAGCTGTCATGGTACAGAAGCTCATAAAATCTGTGATGGCCGCATTAATTCCAGTAGTGCTAGATCTGTTGGGGAAGCATACAGTCGATCCTTATATTTATCTCCAAGCAGGCATATCGGTGGCTTTAGCGGTTGAATTAAGCTCGGTTGCCCCCTTACTCATGGCACGGATTAATCAAATGATTCCGGCCAAAACTCGACAGGCGGCGGACGTTATCATGGAGTCTGAATTAAAAAAATTGCAAGCTGAGAATGCCGCATTGAAAACACAGGTGACTCAGGGAGGGACAAAAAGTGGCAACCCAACTACTCCCGGTAGCTAATGGGAAAGCGATTGATTTTGGGCGGATAACAGCCGACGCGACATGGTGGCAGTCCCTTAAATCAGGCTCGACGTATACAGTGGCATTCATGGATATTTATGCCTCAAATTTAGCACAACAGGTCCAATTAGCGATGGAGCATGATATTGGAGTGGTATTTTTTCAGGGGTATTATGCCCCGGCATGGTCTACGCTATCAGAGGCATCAACACGCGCACAGGAGGCGATTAAGGCCCTTGAATCTTTGAATGTCCCCAAAGGTGCCCGGATTTACGGGGATTTTGAGGATATGACCAGCATAAATGCTACGGAAGCGATGA
>CAZXLU010000145.1:0-4090 GCA_964641875.1 Candidatus Woesearchaeota archaeon
CAAATTTTCTTAATAAATATTCATATGCTCTTCCTAATATATCAGGGTCAACATCGTTTATTCCTAGCCGTTTTTTGTTTAACTGCTGTATTAAGGCCCTTAATGAATCATCAGATATTGTTCTCTGACCAGAAATAGATTGATTAAAATCTATTGTGTCTATAACACCCTCAAGCTCTGGATTTTCCCTTGCTATTTTCCTTGTTACATCTGTTAAAAACTCACCTAAATTCCCAGTTTTTGATAATATATCGCCCCAGCGGTAACCTTTAGGGATGTAAAATCTAACTAATGAATGATCTACTTCTACTAATTTTTCTGCATTTTCTTTATTCTCGTCCAAATTACTTAATTCATCATCAAATACATCTGATATCCTTTTAATAAATAGAATTGGCAAAATAAAATCCTTAAATTTAGGCGCATCCATCTCTCCTCTAATTGAGCATGCTGCACCCCAAAGCCATGATTCAAGACCAATATATACATTATTCATGATTTCACTATTTTAAAAGTACTATTAAAGATATTAGTTTATGTATATATATTTTAGTATTTAAAATTATACATTGTAATATAAAATTAATCTTTAAAATTTCAAACTTTAATCTATCCTATTTTTATATGTTATAATAAGTAAAACCTATTAATGGAGGGATTAATAAATTATATAAATTAAATCCCAATATTAAAATAATTTTATTTTAAAAATATTACTTTGTTATTGTTAATAAACCATATTCAGAATCAAATTTCTTAAAGACACTTATTATAAATTCTGAAGCTGCTTTATATTGGTCAAATGCTTGTGGTTTATGAATATTAAATATATAATAAAGTTTTCTTATTTGTTCCTCTTGATTCTTATATTTTCCATCTTCCATATCAATTATTTCCTGTGTAAGTGCTAACCCTTCAAAATTTCCATGTGCAAGGGTATCTCGTCTTACAACAAATAATCTATGACCTGCTTTTACGCTTTTATCAAAAGCACTAGTATCATAACCAAGATTTTTGCATTTGTCTATAATTTTATTAAGGGATTCTAATTCACTAAAATATTCATTTTGATCATTATCTTTTTTTATAAATTCACCAAATCTGTTTTTATAAAAACCAAATTTTTTTATACCATAAATTGTATTTACACAATAAGGTTTAATATTATTATTAGTAATTTTTTTACAATTTTGTACTTTATGTAACTTAAGTATAAAATGTATTGTTGTTTCAACTGCTATTGAAGATAATAATATTGTTGAATCAAAGAGACCTAAAATATATGAATTATAAGCATTTCTCATAATGTCAATAACCGTTAATGGTATTGCATTAGACCTTTGAATATCTTCCGGAAATTTCCAGTAATGCATTTCCCACGGTTCATATATACTATTAAGTTCATTAATTCTATCATTTTTTGCTTCTTCCAATTTACTTTCATATTCTGGGTCATTAATAGGTGAATATTTAAACATAAGAATAATTAAAAAAGGAAAATATTAAAATCTCATCTATCTATTAACCATATTTAAATCGATTAATGCCTTCAGTTTTTGATATTATATTAAATGAGACTATAACTAATTTACTAAAATAATTTAATTGATCTGCTTTATTATAAGAGTATCTTTAGGATAACCAAACCTTTTAAGCAGCAACCTAGAATTTTTGATAGTTGATTCATAGCTATTATGTGCTTCCATATAAAGCCCATTGCTAAGCTTTTGTTTTAAGAAGAACTTTTTACCACTTTTATGTATTGGGTTAACATTTACTATATATCTATGATGACCAGATTCTATAGGTACTGTATTGGCATTCAGCTTTCCCTCTTTTATAAGAAATTCACAGGTTTCTTTAAGGATTTCATATTCATTCTTTGCTTTATATTCTTTTCCATTTAATATAAATGTCTTATTTTTGTTTTCTTTTGCAGATTTAGTAACTATTTTTGATTTCTTATTCTTTTCATCTTTATATACAATTAAAGTTAAGGATTCTAGTACATTTTTATCTGATATCTTAGGTTTTATAGATTTTAATAAAAGAGGCGGAAAAGATCTTGGTAACTTCTCGTATTTTATTGTTTTAGATTTAGTTTCAACATCAAATGGATTATTTACTATTTCATCAACTATTATACCCTCTTTAGTAAGAACAATCTTTTGAGTTTTCTTTTTTAACTTCTTCATATAAACACATTTATATTATACGCATAAAAGAGATTTAATTGTTTCTTTTAATACAAATATTAACCATTTAAAATAAAAATATTTTTAAATTCAAATAAAGAGACAACACTTAAAAATGTTTATAATAATATATAATAGGTTAAATGCTTGGATATGAATTAAATGAGCTAAATAATGAAAGAATTAATTGGTATAAAGAAAAATTCCATTCTAATTTTAACTTAGGATCAACCGTTTATATCAAACTTATCTATTTTAAGTATAATTCAGATTCAGAGGTAAATAAATTTAGTTTTAATGAAAAGGATAAATCACTTGCTGAATATGGTACCTTAATTGATATAGGAATAGATGAAAAAGATAAAAATGCTCTAAATGACTTTAATTTAATACCTTCAAATTTTTTGGATATACCGTTTAATGAAAATGTACCAAATAAGAAAAATGATTATATAATTATAAAATTTACAGCTAAAATTGATAAAAGGGGTAATTTAAAATTAAATACAATTAAGACTAAAGAAAAAAGGTATAGTGAACTATTACTAAACGATTATAGAGATTTATTTGAGACTTCTAAAAATTGTAAGTACAAAATAAAAGATAGTTTAATCGAATCACTCAAACAATTTTTATATGAACAATTTAATAAGAGAAATTCTGAAAAATTAAATTTTTTAAAAAAAGGTTTTTCAGTAATATTATTGCCATATAAATATTATGATAATTTAAAATTAATACAGGATAAATTCAATGAATTACATAAAGGTGACAGTAATAATCTTGCTCCTAACGATGGTAAATTTATATCAGGAGATGATCTTTCATTTTTGATAAATATGAACAGTAATCTAGAGGAATTGACCTGTACTAAACCAAATCTTGTAAGTTTTTCAATTTCACCTAATAAAATTGGAGTAAAAGGATTGTCATTTTATTTTATTTTTAAAAATAAATCAAATGGATATTATAAACCTATATTACAACAAAAGGGTTTATTAAATACCTTATATAAAAGTTATAAGGAATTAGATGATAATAAAACATTTAATTTAGAAGATGCAATAATTGTATTTGTAAGTAAAAACCAACAAAAAGAGGAAATACTATTGTATACCCATATTCCAGAAGAGGTATTCCATATAATTAATAAAATTATAGATCTAAAAGGTGGAGAAATTAACAAAGCATATTTACTAGAAAAGATATTTATAGAAAATCTGGGTACAACAAAAATTATAAATAACTATATAAATGCTATAAATGATTTATTAATAATTAACTCAGAATACTTTTTTGATTATAGTAAAAAATATTTTAATCAAGAGATATCTTCAATGAGAGGACAAATTATAAATTATATAAAAGGTAATTTTACCGAATCTTCTCCTAAAGATTTTTGTAACCAAGCTGATTCTTATTTATCCTTAAAATATAATATGTATAGGTACTATAAAAAAGGTAATAATATGTCTGAACCCGATTTAAAAATTGAAAAAGATACTCATGATTATATGAGTAAAGAAGAGAACTTTGCTTATAAAATAGGTGTTTTAACTGGAAGGTATTTGAATCTTCTAAAACAAAGTAAAAAATTAGATAACTCTACCTATGATTTAATAAGTTATGATAAGTATAATTATGAAAAACTAAAGTTTGTTTTTAAAAGAATTTGTTTCTCTATAGGAATTAATAAATTTGAAAATGAAGGATTTAAAGATAAAATGATAAATTATACACACGAAATAGATAAAGATTTGATTGAAAATAAACTTATGTCCAATATAACTAATGATAAAGATTTTAGTTTATTCTTCTATTTTGGAGTCTTTGAGAATTTAGATAAATAAAAATGTGATATATATGGTAGAGGAAATAGAGAATAAAAATATGAA
>CAZXLU010000146.1:0-4061 GCA_964641875.1 Candidatus Woesearchaeota archaeon
CCAGAGAACATCATCATCGAAGCCACCAGTAATCCAATCGTTCCTTTTCTCTTTTGCATCCGATACCTCCCCGTTTGTTTTCCAAGATTCTTTCGAGCATCCGAATGTTTTTCTTTCGGACCGTCTCGATCACAAGACCGCAGTAACCGAATCGGTTTCGTTTGTCAACAGGTCAGATAGAAAAGGATTGATACATCACTCAATACACTAAAAAACATCATAAATTCAATATGTTAGGATACCATTCATAAACTTTTATTAAAAAAAGAGAAACACGAAAGGATATGCACCAATTTTTTCCATGTCAAGATTCATGGCTCGTTAGTATTCCTTTCCATCTTCTTTTTTTCCCTATAATTTCTGATATATTTACGCCTTCGCTCCTTGAAACTCTCCCTTGATGTTTCTCTCTCAACCTTCGCCTTCAACTTACAATTGATCGAACAATACTTCCTCAAATCACTGTTTTTTTTCGTCCCAGGATCAAAAAAAACATGGCAATATTCACATTGTTTAGAATTTTTTTCCGTCATTAGGCTGTTTCTCCATTCATTGCATAATGTTCCTCATTTAAAAATCTCCCAACATAGTCGATCCATTCATCCAGCGAATAGTAACTGGTTCGGTTCCCGTTAGTCAATAAAAAACTTGCTAGACTGCAATTCTGACTTTTTTCCATTTGACAGGAAAGGTCTTGATCTTGATTCCCTTGGATTTCGACTTCCGGATTTTCTGAAATTCTGATAAGATCTCTCGTTTTTTACGGAGAACCAGGATATGGGCAAAAAGACGGAATCGCTCATCCCTTTGAGCACAGATAGCAATATCTCTGTCATTCGGGCATAACAGACGATTTTTATCCGCTTTCAAAATCTTTCCATTCATTCCAACGCCAAAAAGATCAATCCGCTCGAATCGATTTCGGATACTTCCGACCCAATATCGTACAATCAGATATTCCCCCCTCTTAATGGCAAAAGAGCTTCCCCATCTCACAGGATCAAAACATTTCATCGTTCGCTCGCAAAGAAGAAGATTCAGTGAGCCATCCATATTTTTCAGCGACAGGATAGCTTTTCTCGATATAAACTCTGCGGATATGGGAAACCGATCATCCGTTTCGATACCGAGTGTCTTGTTTGTAAGATGAATGACCGTTTTCATCCTGGACTCCTCACGCAAAGAAATAGAGATGTAGATGTCATTAAATATTAATTTATGCATTTTAATATATTTTTGAATTGATTGCTATCATTTAAAAATGGATTCCGAAAAAATCTTCCGGAGATGGAGTGAAAAGAGAAAATCAGGGAAGAACAATCAGATGGATGGACCCGATGTTTTTTTTCCTGGAGATGGGGAAGATGTTTTTCCGGAAGACAATGAACCATTCGGGGAAGACTCATGAGCGATCAGATTATCTATGTCAGCGATTTTCGATGAGTAGATCATCGACAATGCATACATTCCGATCAGAACATTCCTTTTTGCAGGAGTCCTTTTGGGATTGCGCAAAACAGAATCGATAAACGTATTTTGCCTGACAAGATTTGAACATGTTTCTTTTGAAAAACGATCTATCTCCCTTCCAAGCTCATGAGAGAGAGCCTTCAGCAGTTTTCTGGTCTCCTCTGCCTCATATATGTCAATGGATCCATCCATGAAAAGATTGGTCCGTCCTGACAAAACATTTTTTTTTCCATCAAGAACATAATCCATGGCTGAAGATGAAGATCTGGATGTCAAAAAAGAAAGGCTCACGGGTCCGGGGATCCCCACACAGATCGCATAGAGTTGGGACAAAGGAAAAGCTATGGGAACTTTTTCTGATGGAACACCTATTTTATCGATCAATATTTCGGTAACACGTTCAGTCGCTTCAGAAATCAACTCATTTGAACCATGCACATTGCATCCGAAGGATTCCAAAATCGTTTTCGCCCCTTCTCCTATCAGGGAAGGGAAAAAAGGATTTGTCTTTCTGAGAAACTTGATAATTTCCTTTACCTTTTCCCATAAAGGCCGGTCCGCTTCTGTATTTTTCAGCTTTTCCAGAAGATCTTTCGTCAACGGATCCGTGCCTGTCATAAAACAGGACAATTCCTCATGGTTGAAACTCTCCGAGAACCTCTGGAAAGAGATTGTTTCAATCACCAGCATGGATTCGTAACAAATATGGCTACCCTTGGACCCATCAGAAAAAGTCTTGTAGAGGGATTCTCTCGACAAATCGACAGCATTCGATGCCTCGATCAAATCGTTCCGATCAATCAGATGATGTTTCTGCTTCATCAGTGATCGTTCCCATCCAGAGTCCTGTCCAGCCATCCCTGCCAATACTTGGCCCCGACATCTCGCGCAATCTGAAGATCGATCTCGTTCTCCACCCACTCGGCTATAATCTCAGACTCCAAAGAATCCGACATTGAGGAAATTGCATTCAATGTGGTAAGAACCTTCCTGTCCAACCTCGACTGATGGATCAGTTTTCCACTCAGTTTGATGAAATCAGGACGCACATGAGCGATACGTCCCATTCCGTCCTCCCCTTCCCCCATGTCGTCGATCGCTATTCTGAAACCATACTGGTCCCTGATGGTCAGAAGCGTTCGGATGGCATTCTCCATATCCCCGCCTCTGCGTTCGACCCATTCCAGAACAATCTTTTCATGGCTATTCGCAATTTCTCCAAGCTTTTTGATCGATTTTAAAATAAATGGATTCGCAAGATGATGCGTAAAGATATTCACGCTGATCCATTCAGATCGTCCTACCAGGGAAAGTGCGTGAGAGACCTTTCTGTCCATGTCCCGGTAAAAGTGATAAAACACGACCGGCACCATCCGCTTAATCATCCATCCATCCTTTTAGCCAGGTCCTCGGCTTTCAAATGTGTATACCGTTTGAGCATCTGCAGTGTCTTGTGTCCGGTGATCGAAGCAACTTCCATGACATTAAAGCCCTTTTCAAAAAATCGGCTTGTGGCTTCATGCCGGAGATCATGAAAGGTGAGGTCGGATAAGAATCCGGGATCCAGGACACCATTGGTGCCCTCAACCTCCTTCTCATAGACAGAGCGGGCGCGGGTGACGGCTCGGGCGAAAGCAACAGCAATCGCATGGGGAGTGATCCCCCATACTTTCCCGTCTATTCTACGGTCCAGTCCGGACAAGATCCGGACTGCTTCGGTCGAGAGTGGAACGATTCTTTTTTCCCCATTTTTCGTATCAAGAAGCGTCACCGTTCGTTTTTTCAGGTCTATCATCTGCCAGGTCATTCCCGCAATTTCTGATTGTCTCATGCCCGTTTCCAGCGCCAGACAAACAATATCAGGAAGGAGAGGGGAGCCGGAAGCGGCAAGGATCCGGTCTAGTTCTCCCGGAAAAAGCCGACGATCCCGTCCCTGTGGGAGTTTTGGTTTTTGTACAAAATCAATGGGGTTTTTAAGCGATTCAATACCCCAACTTGTCCGGCACAAATTGAAGAGTTTCGAAAGCAATGAGAGATCAAGTTTGATGGTTTTTGGGCCAGCACCGCCAGCTTTTCGTTTTTGAACAAAATCAGAAATTTCTTTACCGCGGATTGCCGCTAAAAATAGCTTTGAGAGAGGATCGCGCTGGATTGCACGAGCGCGGTTCGTCTCTCGGACTTTTGTTTTTATAGTTGAAAGGTGTTCTGTTATGTATCGGTCTAGGGCTTCGAAAAGCGTGGTTTTTTCGGCTTCGGTCCGGGAAACAAAAACTCCCCGCCCGATTTCGGATTCGATAGTCGCGGCCCAAACTTCTGCCTCGGCTTTTGTGTCGAACGTGCGGGTGATCCGGTCGAAGCCTTTTCGCTTGACGACTGCGCGCCAGGATCCTGACCTCTTCTGAAACGACGCCATTTTTCACCCCCGATTTATAGATAAGACTAATCCAAAACTAGGGTGAATCTTAGCATGTTTTTTTTGGAAGGGCACCACCAAGGCACCAAATGACTTTTTTATTCGTGCGAAAAGTACTGTAAGTGCTTGATCTTTATGGCTCCCCGGGAGGGATTCGAACCCCCGACACGGTGGTTAA
>CAZXLU010000147.1:0-4044 GCA_964641875.1 Candidatus Woesearchaeota archaeon
AGTTCCACCATGAATAGGATACTGCAAAAATACATTTAAGTGTGACTACAGCGTAGGCTTTGTTAAGAGATCGGGCCAGTGGGCTGTTTTGTAATCGGATAGGACGGTTTGTAATGGAATGGGTGGCTCTTGCAACCATGTCCGCATATACGTAAACATTTAACAATGGCTGCGTCTCCCGCATCACATGTCACCACCAAGACCTGGAGCATCCACGCCTCCAGAGATACGCTCAATGATTCAATCGATGCCGTCTCCCGAAGATACGCTTTCCAGGGCCATAACAGGCATGGGGTTGTCCTCCCTGTCACAAGAAAGAGCCCGAGACGACTTTGTGCCCATATTGAATGATTTGCTCGCTCGGGTCTATGAGGTTCTTAAGGCGGAACAGGCCGATGTGGAAAGACGCTTGGTGAGGATGGCTGCGGAACTGGTTGACAGTGACCCGGACAGAGCCGCAGCACTGACCAGAGCCGGACAGTTGTCGCTCGGCCAACAACGTAAGAAGCGTGCGGGTGTGGACATGGAACGTGCAATGAGCTGGCTCTTGCACAGGGCAGGGATTCCCAATGAGAACGGCCAGCCAATAACGGGTCGTAGCGACCTGGTAGTTCCGAGCGTGGAACTGTTCAGGGTCAATCCTGAACGATGCATCATACTAGAATGCAAGAGAACTGCCAGAGAACGCTGGAAGGAGGTCACTGACCAAGTAAGCGCTGCTGGGCACAATGTGTGGTTCGTCACGTTCGATGACCAGTTAAGTCAGAATACAATCGACAAGCTGGTTCAAGGGGGAGTGGTTGTCTATCTACTGCCAGAGATTTTCAGTCGCACCAAGAAGAACCTGAAGGTGCGGTCCATTGGGAATCTGGTCAATGACCTCAAGTTTTTTGTGAAGGAATAACAATCCTCACGGCCTTTTGAGAACGACCATGTTCTCTCTCCCGATACCCGGCACGGACATGTCCACACCCGAGCGGGCAACCGGGTTCAGCCTGTAAGGTCTGACCTTGAAGAAGATTCGTCGAGCCAAGGTTTCCACGTGTTCGAAGCCGATGCCTTCGGCGTCCTCAAGAAGAATCTGGGCATTTGGAACTGTGACCTGACGTACTGTCCTGTCACCGATTACTAGACAAACGTGGCCCCCAGGTGCGACCACCTTGTAGAAGTTCACCATGCAAGCCTGCATGTCGTCAAAGAAAGACCGCGCCACGTCGGCGCGGCATACATCGATCTTCTTGATTTCAGCACATACGCGCTCTAGCGTGCCTGAATGGCTAATCCCTTTCGACCCATTCTGAGCCCCCCCGACACATTTCTGGTCTATGTCTCGCCAATTATATGAGGTGTCATGAATCCACTCCATGGTTAGTGATGCAAACTGACCGTAGGCCACAGTAGTGGTGCTGTCTCCATATGGTGGGCTCGTCACAATCAAAGTAGGTGGACGGCTCGGAGTGAATGTCGAACAATCCGTGCAAACCACGTCTGGCCTAGGGCTGTCGGCATACTTGGAGGCAAAGCTGACGACCATCTTTCGAATTGCTTCAAGCCTCTTTACAAACACCCCAAGGCCATCCGGCCTTTGCTCTTCGCGGTCCTTCTCGGGCAGCCTATACCGCTTCCATACGTTAGGTCTTTGATAGGATGCCTTTCGAATCGCATAGCTGAATGCCACATTGAAAAGGTCTATTATTTCCATCGGTGCTCCGGCATCCCTAGCGTCGTCTATTCGTGACCTGATGAATCCGAGGTCCCGAATCGCGGCATCTTTGAACCAATGGTTGACATCGAGAGTGAACCCCTTGAGGTCCGTTTGAAACCTCTTTCTGTCTCGTTGGGCTTCGTTGCTTACTACTCTTGGCAACAGGAAATCCCACCACTTGGCAATGGTAGATGGGGCCACTGGAACTGTTTTTGCTCTGGCAATCAAGCAAGCTAAGGGACTGAGTTCCGTCCCCATCGATGGAAGTCCTTGAACGGTCGCCTCCAACAAGACTGTTCCAGAACCGCAGAACGGGTCCCAGACCAAGGCATTCTTTCCCTTGTAATTCAAGATGAGTTTCGCAGCGACCTGGGGAACCAGGCGAGCGGGGTACGGGTGTATTCCGTGTGTGAGTTGATTTGTCTTGGCGCCCTTGAATCCCCACTCACCATTCACCATCCCCGCAACGGGGTCTTCAACAAGTTCAAGTCCCTCAGCACGGACATGATTAGCGGGCTTCGTGTGCGAACCCAGTTCCTCGAATGCGACTGGCAAGGTTGATTGAGCCGTCATTTTGCCTCCTTGTGCCCCCTCTACAATGCCCTCACGGGATTCATGTACTTTAGGCTTCCCCGGACTACTGATTTGTACGCGCGATGGCTTCATTCGTTCCTCTGCGCCGTAGATGGTTTCACTGACTTCCGTACCCTTTCCTTATTCCAGTACGGGCTTTTGCATTTGGGGCATATCTCCGGCAGGTCATCCCCGCGCCTTACCCACTCGTGATCGCACCGTTTACACTTGAGCCGTGCCAGCGACATTTCCACCTCGATTTCCTGGTGGCACTTGGGGCACTGGAGTTTAGCGGTTGTCATATGTTCATGACATACGTTTATGACCATATAACACTTGCTACTCTTGAACGCCCGCCATAAGGTATAAATACAGGCACAACCTATAGGTATAGTGGACAGGTAAGTCAGAGGACGAGAAGATGAACGGCATGGAGATAATGAATGGGATGGACGACCGGGTGGCGCGGGGCAAGACCATTGCCCTGCACCCTGAGACGATGGAGCGAGTAGCCGATGATACGTGGACGGTGCCATCGCAGACTGGCGTGGGCCGGTACAGGGTGTGGACCAACGGTACTGACGCACGATGCGACTGCAAGGACTACGAGGGACGGAGCGCCCCCTGCAAACACATCTTCGCCGTGATGGAACTACGGCTCAAGGAAGTAGGCCAGTACCTATCTGGTTCTGCTCCGAAGTCGAAGAAGCAGTACGCCCAGAAGTGGGGTGCCTACAACCCAGGGCAGACAAGGGAGATGCGCCTCGTGGACACCATGCTCCGCGAGTTGGTGAGCGGGGTCCAAGATGTGCCGAGGCTGCCGGGGTTGCACGGCCCCAAGCCCACACCCTTACGGGACGGACTGTACTGTGCGATTCTGAAGGTCTATTCCTGCATGTCAGGCCGACGGGCTGTGGGCGTCTACGAGAACGTGGCCGGGCGCGGCCTGCTGGCCAAGGTGCCCAGCTTCGCTACCTCTTCGGTAGTGCTGAACCGCCCGGAGGTCACGCCGATCCTGTACGGCCTTCTTCGTCTCAGCGCCTTGCCCTTGGCAGGGTTGGAGGAAGGCGGGGCGGTGGCCCCTGATTCCACAGGGATACAAACCACCTCCTTCGGTGGCTGGCGTGAGGCCAAACACGGGGAGAAGCGCGAGAAACGGTGGCTCAAGTGCCACGCCATCGTCGGGACCAAGACGCACGTAGTCATTGATGCCCGGGTGCTGGAGGCCAACAGCGCCGACTGCCCCCAGTTCGGGGCACTGCTCAAGGGCGCTCTCGAAGCGGGGTTCCACCCTTCCATCGTCTCCGCCGACAAGGGCTACCTGTCCCGCGACAACTACACCCTTGCCGCCGACCTCGGGCTGGAAGCCTACATCCCGTTCAAGATCAACTCTATCTCTGCCGCCGAGGGGTCTGCCGCATGGCACAAGGCATACCACCTGTTCCAGGCGAACCGGGAAGAGTTCGACAAGAACTACCACCTGCGACCCAATGTGGAAAGCGTCTTCTCGGCGCTCAAGCGGAAGTTCGGGGAGAACATCCGATCCAAGAACGGCACTGCCCAAGTGAACGAGGTGCTGTGCAAGCTCATCGCCTACAACCTGACGGTAGTGGTGCATGAGATGTTCGAGAACGGCGTTGCACCCTCGTTTGTAATCGGTTCGGCGGCAGTGTAATCAGTTCGGACATTTCGTGCGATCTCTTAACAAAGCCTACAGCGTATTCATGAAGTATTAGGAAAGTGCCAATAGCCCCCGGGGGATACTG
>CAZXLU010000148.1:0-4041 GCA_964641875.1 Candidatus Woesearchaeota archaeon
TCATCAATATTTGCTGCCATGGTTCCTGCCGGTGTGATATTCTCCTATGAAGGATTCAGGCAGGGCCTTGACTACGCCGGAGAAACCAAAAACCCCAAGAGGTCAGTACCGCTTGGTATGATAAGCGCAATGCTTGCAGCCATGGCAACTTATATATTATTGCAGATAGCCTTCATAGGTGCAATCAACTGGAAGGCAGCCGGAGTTCCAGTTGGCGACTGGAGTGGACTGCTTACTTCAACATGGTCAGCAAATCCATTTTACTATGCATTCAATTCCACCAATGTATATCTCCTTGTTGGATTTTCAATATTTCTGATTATAGTTGCGGTAATATCCTCTGCTGCAACCCTTGGTGTCTATGTTGGTTCTTCTGCACGTTCCCTGTACGGAATGGCAAAAATAAATTATATTCCTGATTTCTTCGGTAGAATACATCCAAGATTCAGGACACCGTGGATTTCTCTGGTTGTAACATTTATCATAGGTGCAATGTTTCTGCTTCCATTTCCCAGCTGGTATGCCCTTGTAGGAATAAACTCGTCATTCACGGTGTTTGCGTACCTTGCCGCCGGAATTACAAACACATCATTAAGAAAGACAGCGCCGGACATGGAAAGGCCATATAAAACTCCATTCCTTACATTAATGGCTCCACTGGGATTTATGATTGCATCGCTTCTGGTATACTTCTCAGGATGGAGTATAGTCTCCCTTCTTCTTTTAATAGTGGATGGTGGATTTCCAATATTCCTGCTCAGCAATTATGGCAGGAAAACATTCGGAATTTCATTAAAAACTTCCGCCTTATTTTCTCTGGCGTACTGGGTAATATTTATATTCATAGATATAGTGTATGCACTTTCTCTTGCACCTTTCATTGCTTACTTTGCACTATTTTCGGCTACAATAATAGTTACGCCATATTCACTTTATAGGCTTTCTGAGGGCAGGGCATTGCTCCATATCAGGGCATCCGTATGGGTTGTGATATACAGTATACTCCTCGGAATAATGTCCTATTACGGGTCACTGGGCATAAATATCATTCCATACCCATATGATTATATTATATTTGCAATAATGAGTCTGGCAATTTATTTCATTGCAGTAAATACCGGATACCATACCGATAAATTAAAGGAATATCAGGCTACAGGTGGTGTCACAGATGAATAAGCCATGTTTGGCTATTTATTATTGAAATTTTTAAATAAATAAAACATATTTACGGAAAAAGTAACATTTATAAACATTTTTATTCTATATTATCATGAAACCTGTGGATTTTTATCGGGAATTTATGGATTCTGATTGTACACAAAAAAATCAAATGCTGGGTAAATTGAAAACTATATATGAAAACACTGAGGTAAATTTTGTTACCGATATTTTTGAACAACTTTTTTCAGAACTGGAAAAGGATGCAATTATATACGTAAACACTAAAACAACCACAGAGATAAGAATTTCCTATAAGAAATTCATAAATAATTATAATAAGTTCATAAATTTTCTGAGGTCGAAGGGTATTGAAAAAGGCTCAAATATATACATAATGTCAGGTCCCGTGCCTGAACAGTGGACCGTGATGATGGGCGCCCTGAAGGCTGGTTATACTGTAATACCCACTGCGCCGAATCTTACAGAATATGAGTTAAAATTCCGTTTCTCGCATGACCCGCCAGATGTGATAATATCCGATCCCGGAAGTGCTGAAAAACTGGAGAAGTCCATGGAAGGAAAACCTCTGCTGATAATTACAGGAAAAAGGAAAGGATGGTATGATTTCAGCAATATTGATAAAATGGCACCGGACGCAGAGGGTGAAAAACTTTCCAGTGAAGATATATATGTAAAATATTTCACATCAGGAACAACAGGCATGCCCAAGGCAGTCAGGCACAGTGCTGTTCTTTATCCACTCGGGCAGCTCAGCACAGTAACTGCCATAGGGATAAAGAGTGATTATATACACTGCAATTTAAGTTCTCCGGGATGGGCAAAATTTGCATGGAGCTCTTTCTTTGCCCCATTATGTGCAGGTGCAACAGTCCTGTCCATAGATTACTCTGGAAGGCTGGATGCTGAAGGATATCTAAAGCTTATAGCTAAATACAGGGTTAATTCTTTCTGTGCCCCACCCACAGCGTGGAGACAGTTCCTATCACTGAAGGATGTAAATATCTCACTGGATGAACTCAGGGAAACCGTGAGTGCAGGAGAGCCACTCAACGGAGAAATTATCAACAGGTGGAAGAATAAATATGGCACGATCATAAGGGATTTCTACGGGCAGAGCGAGTCCACAGCCATGCTTGCCAATCTTCCAGGGAAAAAAATAATTCCTGGATCAATGGGACTTCCACTTGGTTCTTACAACATTGTGCTTGTGGACGATGAAATGAATGAAGTAACCGAATCAGATACCATAGGCAACATGGCAGTAAAGGATTATAAAGGAACTCCGGGTCTCTTCCTGGGCTATTCAGACAGTGAAAAAAATAGTCAGGTTTTCATCAGCAATTATTATCTCACAGGTGATAGAGCCTACAGGGACAGTGAGGGTTATTATTATTTTGTCAGCAGGTCAGATGACGTTATCAAAACTTCCGATTACAGGGTAGGTCCATTCGAGGTAGAAAGCGCAATTATCAAAAACGAGGCAGTTCTGGAATCTGCTGTGATAGGAGTTCCAGATCCAATGAAATATGAAAAAATAAAGGCATTTATTGTTTTAAAGGATGGTTATAATCCTGACATTGCGACTGCTAAATATATACATGAAACGGTTAAATCGTTTCTTCCGTACTACAAGCAGCCGAGGATAATAGAATTTACAGAGGAATTGCCGAAAACGATCAGTGGAAAAATCAAGCGCCATGAACTCAGAGAAATAGAAAGGGAAAGAAAGGATAATAATGTAACTGTGGATCATGAATTCATTCTGTAATGCATTTTGTTCTTAAAATATAATTAATAAAATTATGTTTCGGTAAAAAAATAGTTTGTAATATGTATTTTATTTCTTCAAAAGTGCCGGGCCCACCGGGATAGTTCCCTCCTTTATGGAGTTGCTCACTATTGCGAAACTTGTGTACACTGCAAAGAAAGCTGTGAGGAATCCAAAGACACCACCCAATCTTGTAAGCACGGTTGATGAATAATATGATCCAAAGCCGAGCATGAAGAAAGCCAGCCATAGGAAAAGGAATGTTAGGTTGAGTGAGAGATTGAGTCTCAGAGTATTTATCCACATATAGAAAGTGAACAATCCCCAGAGTATCAGTGCTATACCAAGGCCTGTGGCAGGGAGCGTTATAATTTTCAGGCTGGCAAACAGTACAAGGAATCCATAGAAAAACCAGAAAGAACCATAGCTTGTGAAAGCAGTAAAACCAAATGTATTTCCACGCCTCATCTCAAATGCACCTGTAAGGAGCTGTGCAAATCCTCCATACGTAAAGGCAAGTGGCATGACGACAGAAACCGAAGCTGCGGAAAGAATTCCTGCGTTCACGAAGCTCAGGAGGAATGTGGTGAATCCGAACGCTGCAAGCCCGAGCGGGGCAGGGTCGGCAAGAAATGATTTATTTATCTGGTTTACATTCAGCAAATCTTCCTGCCTCATCTTATTCATTGCAGCCTCTTCATTTTTTATATCCTTAGTACTTTCCATTTAATTTTCCTCCTTTCTTATAATATCCATCGCCTTTTTGATTTCCTCAACGGATGCCTCATTTTCCAGGGTGCTTATATCTCCTGTTACCTGATTCAGGTACACTGCCTTTATTACACGCCTCATGATTTTTCCCGATCTTGTTTTTGGCAGAGCGTCAACAATGTGTATTTCTTCCGGAACCATAATAGGGCCGAGATCTACTCTCATTCTCTTCTTTATATTTACAATTGTATCAACATTTTTATCATAGCCATCCTTCAGGGTAATGAAAGCTATAATTGTATCTCCCTTTATTGTATCAGGCTTTCCGAAAACAGCTGCCTCCGCAACCTCCTTCATGGATACCAGTCCATCTTCTA
>CAZXLU010000149.1:0-4036 GCA_964641875.1 Candidatus Woesearchaeota archaeon
CTCAAAGCGAAATCACTCCAATTGAGGAGGATAGAGGCGACAAAGCCTTAGAAATAATTGGTGAAAGTGTTAAAAAAGCCAATAAAGCGGCAATAGAGGCGTTTAGAAAGTATAAGCCTAAGAAGGCAAAAACAGAAGATACCGATGATGCCGAGGATACACACAAAATAAATGGCTTAGCCATAGCGCTTGTATCAATTTTGATCACGGCTATTTTGATCTGGTTATTTTTCAAGGATAAGATAATGGGAGTGATAGGCTGGAATGCGAGCTATGCTAGGTTTAATGGCACAAAAATAATAAGAGGCTGATAAAAAATGAATGGTGTGGTAGAGAGGAAGAAGGAATTTGATAGGACACTGATCTGCTACAGATGTGGTAGCGACGATATTCAATTAAATACCGATAAAATATGAGCATAATGAAGAAAGTAAATTCAACGTGGTCGGCGATGTCATTGGCCAGGGCACGTGTCTGATCGCTTTCCGCATCAGAAATTCGCCACTGTGGAAGCACATACCGAAGAAGATCGTCGATCTCTATTATAGAAAATTCAGATGGATCTGATATCGTACCTTAGCATATCCTTAACACCGGATCGAATATCGTATTCCGGTGTGAAGCCAAGATCACGTCTTGTTTTGGAAGTATCCGCCTTCGTGAAATACTGGTAGCTCTTTAATGGATTCGGCGCGTACTTCGCTTCTATTGAAGAATGCATCTCATCCTTCACTATTTTGAATATTTCGTTAAAGGTCAAGCTTACGCCTGTTCCTATATTATACGATTCTCCCGATTTCCCGTGGAGCATGGCCATGACGGATGCCCTAGCAGAATCCACAACGTAGATAAAGTCGCGCCTCTGTTCGCCGTTGCCATATATTATTGGGCTTTCTCCAGCGCCCAGAGCCTTGACGAAGCGCCAGATCACGCTCGCATATGCAGATTTCGTGTTCTCGCCCGGTCCGTACGTATTGAAGTATCTGAGCGAAATGCATTCAACACCTTTTTGATACGAATAATACCTTGCAAGGTATTCTTCGACCATCTTCGTTATCGGATATATATTTGCATACACTTTAGGAAAAGCATCATCTTCAGACATGCCATTGGAGTTCCCATAGGTGGCTGAGGATGATGCGATCACAACCCTCTTGACATTCTTTCTATAGGCGAATTCCAGAACGTTTAGGGTTCCGTTTGCGTTGACTTCGAACCCTTCAATTGGATCGGATTCGAATTGTGGTGGTGCAGTTACAGCGGCGAGATGAAATATTCCATAGAATTCTTCTTCTATATTCATGAGCTTCTGAAAGTCCGTTATCGATATGCGATAATCTGGATTTCCGTTTATATCAAGCGTGTAGGCTTTATCGCCTTTTGAGAGGAGATAGTTTTTTATATTTCTGCCGATGAAGCCTTCACCACCTGTTATCAGGTATTTTCTTGCCATATTCGCGTCATAATAGTAATGAATAAAAAATTTTGCGCTTCATAAACAATTACTCTTAAAATTCTGGAGAAATAGGTTGAACGATGAATTGCAATAGATAAGTGCTTATATTTAGTTGCAAGAGATAAAAGTTGGAGGAGATTATTTTATTATTAAGGCAAAATAGACCTCTTAATTTGATGCTTATCTGTTTCCCGAGCACTTATGTTATTAATCGGATAGACGATTAGCGCTGAGAGATAACATCTCATGCAAACCAAAAGGATTAGATTGTAATATTACCAAAATAAAAATTAAATAGATTGATAATAAATGTGTAATGGCGAGAACTCTAGCGTTGATCCTGAAAAAAATGTTCTTGGCATAAATCAGTTGTATACGGTATTAATTGTTTCGTTATTATCATCAATGGTAATAGCAGGAATAAAGGTTTCAGCAAAGTATGCAATGGTAATGTCAACAATTGAAATGATAATAATAGTGATTTTATCAATAATATTCCTACACAGCTCCGGGTGGCATTTCTAAAATCCTGTCGTGTATTCACCATACCTACTGGTTGCAGTTATATTTGGTTTAGGCATACCAACAGGTTACGGTTCTATTGCACCATTGGGAGGGGATGCAAAGGATAAAAAGGCTATAGGCAAAGCTGCAATAGCAGTTGTTATATACGGTGGCCTTCTTGCAACATTCTTCTTTTATTCTCTTGGCTCACTTAATTTTACAGGAAATTTAATAGTTTATTTAATAACGCATTTCGGAATATTGGGTTTAATTATAGTGCCTGTTATAGCTTTAAGCTATGGTGTTCTTGGAGGCATCTTAAAAATTATTAATAAATATATTAGGGTGGATTACATTGATGAAACTGTAAAATTCTCAATTGATAATGAACTTTGGATCGGGATGCCAAAAAACAATTTAAATGATATAATTATGGAGATTGATCCGGTGTATGTTAAAATGGATGATAAGGTAAAATTTTTGTTTTTATTATCATTGATAAGGGAGGAGTTTTTAAAAATACAGATGAAATTGGAAATATTAAAGTCAAATGCAAAAATGTATATTAAAAAAAATGCCATGGAATTCAGTGGAATACATCTAATGGCCAAGGCCTTGAATGTAATTAAAGACGCACAAAAAACGTCATCATCTTTAAATATCACATTAAAAGACATGGGCAAATTAAATGATATCATTGTGGATATAAATAATTATAATATAAAACACAGCATTGCCGGCTATGTTCCAGAGATGATATTTTTAAATGCCTTATTAATAAACCAGATATTTGTTTTTGGCCTTGTAATGTCCATAGACCTAAATCCATCATTAATATCATATGATAGCCTGCCACAGTTTTCAGCAAAAACAGAATAAAAGTTTGTTTAATTTTTTGATAACCGATTTAAAACCGATTTGTTAATTTGGTTATCAATTTGGTATTCAATCGGTTTTCAAACTATTGGCAAAAATTTAAATTTTCTCAAAAATGGGGATTTTTGAAAAACTTTTTCAAAATTTTTACCGCCACTTTTGATGGTTTTAAGGTGTGGAATTAATGTTTAATATAGAGCGTTCCAATACCTACTGTTGTAACACTAAAAACCATTGAAAATACTGGTTTAAAATTAAATTTTATGTGATGGTGTTCCGATCTGTTCCAATAATAATATTGGAACACAATTTTTCCTTTATTTTACTGCTTATCTATTTAACTGTTCCAATCTATTTTTAATTGATTTAATAAGAATTTTTAAAGGTGACGATTTTTTTATTACATTATATAATGTATATCGTTGATTTTAAAAAGTAAAAAAGAAAATAGGAAATTAGATTGGAACAGTTTTATACGGAGCATTTGTTTTCAATGGAAAAAAGTGTTCCAATAGTGTTTTTAAAGGTATTGGAACAAACACTTAACCTAAAGGTTTTATGTATGCAAATTTTTATTCGGAAAATATTTTTTACGGAATTCGTAAAAATGAGTATTTTCAATGGTCTGTGATTTTTGAAAAATTTTGAAAATTTTCATTATTTTTTCAAAAATCAAAAAAACGAAAATCGTAATAATTGTCTTATCATTAAAGATTCTTTCATTCCAGGAAGCAAGCTTGCCAGGAGAACCTAAGGAAACTGATATCCAAGAATACACAATTAAAGAAAACCATAAGGAACCTGAAATAAGGCCTGTTATAGATACATTGGATAAAACTAAGACTACAATAACAAATGGATTAAAGAAATACCTGGACCAGAATAAACTAAAAGATGAAACATTTTCAGATGAACTTATAAGGCTGCTATCCAGGAAATAGTAATTAGCTTTTTATTCATATCATTTTCAGCAAAATACTAAATTATCATGTTATAACCAATTTATTTTGCCTACCTCGATCGAATATATTCCAAGAAAATGCCCTTGAATTCCAAAAATAATTGTGAGATCTTTATTTTCATTTATAGAATAATTTATTATGCAAATATGATTATAAAAAATATGCGAAAATTTATATATAGATATAAGATAATTTATTATGATTTCATCAGAAACAAAAGAGCCATTATCAGTAATTA
>CAZXLU010000150.1:0-4028 GCA_964641875.1 Candidatus Woesearchaeota archaeon
GAAGCAACGTAAATGGTAAAAAGTTAATATCTGTGAATGACAATAACATAGAAATATCTATAAAAAATGGAAAAATAAAATCTAATTATAACTATACAGAACTTTCAGATAGATTTGTTATAGAGATTTAATTCTATGTAAAAATCGTTTAATATTTTTTATGAATTCTTTTTTGCTTTTTGAATTATCTATATAATAATCAGCAGACGCTATAACATCCCCTATACCATATCCCAATTCCACCTTTTCTCTCCATTCAAATTCTTTATAAGATGAAAAGTCACTTTCATTTTTTCTATTTACTATTCGTTGAAACCTAAGTTTTTTATCGGTTATTATTCCTAAAATTATTGGAAGATAATCCTCTTTTTTTATTTCTTCTATTTCAGACATTCTCCTAGAACCATCTAATACCACTATATCGTGCTTTTTGAATATCTCTAAAAGCTCCTTTTTGACAAGATTTATAACGTATTTTTTCCCGTGTTCTTCAGTCATTCTCTTGGAAAATAACCTTAAAGACCTATTATTTATTTCTATACCTCTTCTATGCATTTCTTTTCTAACAGCATCTCCCATCCCCACTAATGGGACATCCAATTTTGAAAATTCAATACCAGCTGTAGATTTACCGCTACCAGGCATACCGGTTAAGACTATGACTTTTTTCATACTTAGAATTAAAATCACTTTATATAATAAATACTATTTGATTTACTCAAAATAAATCTATCCATAAAGGAAAAATTCGTTTAAAATATATTATGCAGATACTATATATATTGAGATAAAGTGTATAAAAAGTATTTTGGATAACCCAAATCCGGGATAACATACTCTACTTTCCCAACCACATGTTTATAAGGAATATTATACTCAAATGGCAATGAAAAGGGATTTGCATCTCCTTTCGTTGTATAATAGTAAGTGCCATTAACAACGGTTTCATTAACTACTCTATGTATGATATCTTCATCTAATCCTTCATAATTTATATGGTAGATTATAACATCTCCTACTTTTATCTGTGATGCAGGTACTTTGTATGCAATAGCTAATGAACCGATATTTATACCGTTTGAAAAGGGCCATTTACTCACTTGTGACATATTAAATCCATGAGAGCTTAGCCAACCATAATACGTAGTATTAATCTGTGGCTCTTTATGAACCATACTTCCTGAAACGACTGCACTTATGTAGCTTACAGGAGTAAATGCATAAACAGAAGGCAAAGCAACATACACGAATACTATGTAAAAAATTACTAAGTAAAGGAGTATAGAAAGAGAGCTTTCTCCTTTTAGTAACTTCAGTAAAACTTTCTTTGTTTCTTTATCTTTCATTTAAAATTACTTTAATTCTGAATTAAATTCCTTTTTAGCTTCCTCTAGGTCCTCTAAAGTATTATCGATGACTTTTTTGAATATTTTTTCTATGCCTTTCCCATCGCTTTTAATCACAAATATAGAGGACTTTTCTAGTGGGTGTTCCATTACAAAACCAGCAAATGAAACTCCTTCAACTTTATCGGCTTCAGCCTTTATTAGATTAAGAACAGATTGCGTTCCTCCTTTGACTCTAAACTTAATTGATGAATCATCTTTCTCTAAAACTTTAATTTCCATCATTTAAATAACCTCCACCCCTTTTAATATTTTTCTATTATTCATTCACATTTAGTATAACCGCAATTCTTACATATAAAACAACCATTCTCAAATATAAGCGTTCTTTCATGGCACTCTGGGCATAAAACTGGTTTTTGCTCATCGATTTTATCATCATTTTTTAGAACCCCATGAAGAGTCTCGTTTTCTCTGTAGATATCTCTGTTCTTTATAGCTAATTCCATTGCTTTAGCTATTCCATCTGGTACAGAAAATATTTGTATCCCATTAAACCAAAGAGATCCCCCACCCTTTATGCCTTTCAATGTACGTATAACGCGATTAGCATCGCCACCGGACTGAAGATATATACTTATTATCCTTCCCAAGGCTTCAGTAAAACTCTTTTCTACCTCACCGGACCTGCCCATATCTATAAAGATCTCCTTTACTTTTCCACTTTCATCTTTGTTAACTGTAAGGTACATATTTCCTTGTGAAGTTGGCATCTTTATGGTAGTTCCATTCAAAAGGAATGGCCTTTCTTCTTCTTTGAACTCTCCCTTCGATTCATTTTCATCTTTATTCCTTGTATTTTCATCGGTAGCAGTTAGTATATCTTCCTTTGACCCCTCTCTATAAACGGTTATAGATTTACAACCTAATTTCCACGCATAACGGTAGATTTTATCGACAGTTTCCACATCTGTGCCGGCAGATAAGTTAACTGTAGATGAAATCGAAGAATCTATGTGCTTTTGTATGGTTGCCTGCATTTTAACTCTGAAGAAAGGGTCTATTTTATGAGCTGTAACAAATATGTCCGGCAAATCCCCTTTGCTTTTTATACCGAATTTTTCCATGTATTTTTTAACAAAAGGATCAAAAACTTCGAACTTTTCCTCTGAAAGAGACTCTGATCTGCGGATATAGCTTAATGCAAATATTGGCTCTATCCCCCCACTTACACCTGCCATTGAAGAGATAGATCCTGTTGGTGCTACGGTAAGTATACACGCATTCCTCAGTCCATTCTTTGCTATCTTGTCCAAAAGAGCATTATCAAGTCTTTTTACAAAGTTCCTCTGAAGGTGTTTTTCTGCAACAAATGCAGGAAACGGCCCCTTTTCTTTTGCGATATTTGAACTCTCATCATATGCTGTTTCTTTTATTCTTTTCATCAAATAATCAACAAATTCTATTGCTTTGTCACTGTCATATTTAAGATTCATACCAATAAGCATATTTGCAAGGCCCATTATACCTAAGCCTATTCTTCTTGCATAGACAGTTTCGTCGGCCTGCTCCTTCAAAGCATGTCTGCTATAGCTGTAATCCAGTACATTGTCAAGGAATCGCACCCCATAACGCACGGTTTTCTCTAGGTTTTCCCAGTCTACTTCTGCCTTATCAGTAAATGGGTTTTTAACAAAGTAATTAAGATTTATAGCACCTAAATCGCATGCCCCGTAATTCTCTAAAGGCTGTTCACTGCAGGGATTTGTTCCCATAATTGCCATCCTTTCATCATACTCAGTAGGAGATTCACTTTTCATTCTGTCCCAGAACATTATACCTGGATCACCTGTATTAAGTGCAGTATCTATTATTTTCATCCAAAGGTTTCTTGCCTTTATTTCTCTCTTTACTTCTACTTTATCATTCTTGAAGTGGAGGGTAAACGATTTGTCTTCTTCTACGGCCTGCATGAATTCATCATATACCTTCACGCTAATATTTGCGTATCTTACACTCTTTTTGTCGCTTTTTATAGTAACAAAGTCTTCTATATCTGGATGTGTAACATCTAGTGTTATCATTAAAGCGCCTCTTCTCCCGGTTTGACCTATTGTTCCTGTAGTAACAGAATAAATCTCCATAAATGAAACTGCCCCTGTAGAAAACCTTGCAGCATTGTTTACTGCTGATCCTTTTGGTCTTAAAATTGAGATATCTATACCGACCCCACCGCCATAAGAATAAGTTCTTGCCATCTCTTTAGCAGTATCATATATGCCTTCTAACGAGTCGCTTTTTATAGGAAGATAATAACAATTAAGCAACGTGGCTTTGTGATTTGAACCTGCTCCAAACAGAATTCTCCCGCCTGGAACAAACTTAAAGTCTTCTAATAACCAATAAAACTTTGCTTCTATCTCTTTCCTTTTATCTTCTTTTTCTACGCTTGCTAACTCTCTGGAAATCCTTTTCCACATCTCTACAGGAGTCTTTTCTAATCTGTCTCCATTTATATTTGATAAAGAATATTTTTCATAAAAAATTCTCGCTCTCAATTCATCATTATTAAAAAAATGTAAAGTTTCCTCAGGTAAATCTATCATAATCCCCCCAATTATTCAATTATCAAAAGTATGCAGATGATGTTAATGCACATAAATATGACCTCGCTCTGATTTT
>CAZXLU010000151.1:0-4021 GCA_964641875.1 Candidatus Woesearchaeota archaeon
TCATGGGTTACTTCACCCGTTGTCAGCTCCCATCCAACGCCACCAGATTCATTTATGCCATAAACTATAAACGGAAGAAATATAATAAACGAAAATCTAATTATTTTAAAAAGTTAAAATTTAATACCTATTTAAATTAGTTTATAGCTCGAGTTGGTATCTATAAACTTTAAAAATAACCAATGATTTCCTGGCTCATTGACTAATATTATTGGCAGTAGAAGAAGTTGTGATATAAACTTTTAAGACCCCGTATTACACAGGCTTTAAAAGTTATAGTTTGTGAGCAAGCCATAGTTTATAGAACACCACCGGTACCTAATATATGGTCTATTTATCCACTTTGGTAGTTAGTCAATTTGGCTGACCATTCGGATTTCTTTACCCTCAAAAAAGAGAATCACTAACTTTATATTTGCGAGTTGTATATTACATTTAAAATAATGAGTAAACGGTGCACCATACAGAAGATTATACGGTGGAATAACTAAATAGTTAGAATAAAGTTTTTAAATAGTTCAATCTAATAAATTGTTATGGAATTAATCTTAAGAGGACAGGATTGTGGATTTACCTGGGCAGCAGCGCATCTATTACCTGGACATTTTAAATGTTCAAGAATGCACGGTCATAATTATGTTTTGGATGTTGAAATTAAAGGAAAACCTAAAAATGGAATGATAGTAGATTTTGTTGAAGTAAAAAAGAGATTGAGAGAAGCAGTTGAAGAATTTGATCACAAACTCATGCTTCCAGAGAAAGCAGAAAACATGGTTGTCAGAAGGGCACATAACGAACCCTATATGTTAAGAATCGATTATACGTTAAAAGAAGAAGAGCTTGATTCTACTACCGGGGAGGTAGTTGGTGAAGATATTATTAACAAAAAATACTATGTACCAATAATGGATACAGTAATAGTAGCTGATGCACAATACATTACCGCGGAAACACTGGCGGAATATTTTAAAGTTAAGGTTGTGAATTTAGCTATAAAATGCAAATGGGGCATACCGTTAGATGGGATTAGTGTGATTATTTATGAAGATGCGGGGCAAGGAGTTAAGGCGAGTTATAATGAGACAGTTTTAAAGTAATAAACTTTATTTGAGGTAAACTATGGGATTAACTTTTAAAGATTTGATGGGAAAAATGATAACAAGAGAAGAATATTTAAAACAAATTAACAAAGTTATCAATAATGAACAATACATGGTTGCGTTGGGATCTTCACATTATGCTTATAAACATTGCGGTGTTGTGTATGTACAGAGTAGAGATTTAACTGAGAAGCCGGTACACTGGAAAAGATTTAATTGTAAAAAGGTGAAATAAATGTTAGAAGATAAGAGAAAAGAATATGAATTAATTTTCGGCTTATCTCTTGTTAGTAAGGGCACATTCAAAGATATGGCTGCATTATATGATAAATTTGTAGCCTTCTTTAAAGAGAACAATTTAGAAAAAATGGAAGATCATTTAACGGTGCAACCATACAATGTGATGAGGTAGATAAAAATGGAAGAAATGCAAAAGATAGTTAGAAAATTATATAATTGTTTAAATTGTGATTTTAAATCGTTTTATCCACTATACTATTACGTTTTGGGCATTAGTGTATTAAATGAAATAGACGTACAAAAAATTTCAATAGCTATTTGTCCTATTTGTCATTCTTCAAATATTAAATTAAAAGAAGAAAGGAGTTAAGTATAATGGAAAAGAAATACATTAAACACATCTCAACAGAAAGTTTAATAACAAAAGAAGGATTTATTAATTTTGTTAATAATACCATTCCACAAATTGATACATATGAAGACTTGAGAAGAAAGCCATCCCCGGAATTATCCGAGCATTTAATTCATCATGTATCAGAAGTTGGAGAATTGTATCAGTCAGTTAAGAATAAAGAATCAAAAGAAGTTATATTTGAAGAATGGGCAGATTGCATTTTAACAGATATAAAGGTAGGAAGAACGTTGGGAATGACTGCAGAAGATATGTACCAAGCAGTTATAACTAAAGTAAATAAAATAAGGGAAAGGATTAACAAATGAAAGGAATAATAACGCTATGTGGCTCAACAAAATTTATGCAAGAATATAATGAAGTAAACCTTGAATTATCATTGAAAGATTGGGTAATTCTTACGGTTGGCGCATTTACACATTCGGATGAAGAACTTCTGAAATCTGGCAAGATAAACGAAGAAGCTAAAAAGAAGTTTGATAAATTGCACATGGAAAAGATTGGTATATCCCAGGCAATAGTAGTAATTAATAAAAATGGATATATTGGAGAATCAACCACTAATGAACTTAAACACGCATTAAAGTTAGGTAAAAAGATATATTGGTATGATTCTTCTCCACAAAATATTCCAGATAGATTGTATTCCAATGAGATTAATAATTGGCACGCTTTACTGGAAGATTAAAATAGTTATCCTGGATTAGTGATTAGAAGGAGAAATAATGAAAGAATTTCCTAAATTTAATGAGCCCGAAGAAGGAAAAATATGGGTGGCTGAGACATTCTATTCAATGCAGGGAGAAGGAAAGTTTATAGGTACTCCTGCAATATTTTTGAGGACACAGGGTTGCCTTCTGAATTGTGAGTGGTGTGATACTTACAATGTTTGGAAGAATGGTAAATTAATGACTTATGATGAATTGATTAGATTATGGAAAAATAGTGGTTGGCTCAATTCCACTTATAATCCTATACATATTATATTGACTGGTGGAGAACCATTGGCAAGAGATAAAGAATTAAATGAGTTTTTAAGATTTTTTCATACGAATTATTGGAAAAATGAATTTCTTCGCCTTCCTTTCATAGAAGTTGAAACTGCTGGAACAGTGATGCCCGGTGAATTGGATTGTTGTGTAAATCAATACAATATTAGTCCTAAATTATCTAATTCTGGAATGTCAAAGGATAGAAGAGTTAGACCCGATGTAATAAACCATTTTTCTAAACTTTCATGGGATAGGGATAAGTCAAATACTATATCTTTTAAATTTGTTGTTAATGGAAGAGAAGATATAGAAGAAGCAATAAATACTTATATTGAGCCATTTACAATAAATACTAAAAATGTTTATCTAATGGCAGAAGCAGCAACAAAAAAGCAATTACAAGAAAGAGAATTGTCAATTATTGAATTGGCAAAGGAATATGGATTAAAATATTCAACCAGATTGCATTTGCATGTGTGGGATAAAGCAACGGGTGTGTAAGAATGGAAATAGCAGAAGTTAGATTGTATTTAAATATAACTGGAAAAATAGATGAAGTGGATTTAAACGATTATAATTTTTATGACGGAAATTTTATCATTTCTTTACATGGAGATAATAGAGAAAATTTTCATACAGATAGAATTAGAATAGTAAAAATTGCTTCTGAAGATAAAATGTACTCATCCTATTGGTTAAGTTTTCGTCTTCCTTCTTCAACAAAAAGAGGAATTTGGTTAACACTTGATCCGGAGTCAATTAATTTTATTCAGGTAGAATAAATATAGAAATATACTAACATATTTATCAAAGTACGTTGTTATACGACGAACTTTTATTTCTAAATAACAAAATTAATTAACCATTAAATCTATATTGTATTGAAGAGTATGGTTGTTTTAATGGTGAAAAATCCATTACAACCATTCCCATCTCTCCGGAGCTTCTAAATGGTCATATCTGAATTTATAGATGATGTAAGACTTATGGTCAAAAGAATGAATTATTTAAAACGAAGGATAAAGGTCAGAGAGGAAAAATTACATCAGGATAAAAGTGAATTGGATAACTTGCAGCAGGAATATCAAAATAAAGTAGTAAAAATAGGATTAGATAAGATAATTTTTAAAGGAGATAAATAGATGATTAATAAATTGCAAAACATGATACATAACAGATATAATATAGGAGGATTGGATATTATATTTACAGAGATATCTGGGGAGGTGAAATGATGGAAACGAAGCAGAAATTTGAACGGTTCAGCGATGAGGAAA
>CAZXLU010000152.1:0-3945 GCA_964641875.1 Candidatus Woesearchaeota archaeon
ATTTTGGTGAAGGGCGTTTTTCGCCCCTTCACGGCGGAAAATCGGGATAAAAATAGTCACAAATCAGGATAAAAATAGTATGCGCACTACATAGCTTCACACAGATAGCGGGCACAGCACACCCCCCCTACCCCCCACCCTTCACGAAACCTTTAATAATGAGCTATCATCATATGATTGATGCTATGATGACTTATCTAAGGAAGGAAACACTCGTCATAATGACGAAGACGAAGCCGGAAGGAATCGACCTGACGGACTGGATGGACATACTGATACGCGAAGGACTGAAGAACAAGCTGAAAACCGAGCTTCCACCTGACAGGCGGGAAATGGTGAAGGAAGCGGCCAGACAAGCCTTATATGCACGCGGAACCGACTTGGAGGATGGAGACTATGTCTCAGCAGACTGAAGCGAAGGAACAGGGTAAACTGAAGTGGAGCGACATCAAGGCTGAAATCGAGTCGATACTGGACAAGCGGCTAAGCGCGTTCCGGGAAGAATTGTTTGAGTCAAGCGCAACCCCCACGCCGAGCACGGCTACTGTGCCATACATGAAGCCGGGGAAGCTGATAGCCATAGACGAAGGCGACCACCAGACAGTCGTGTGTCCTACATGTGGCACAACCGACCTCAACTTCCCCAAGACGACGGTGGAGAAGGAGAAGGTGGTTGAGAAAGTGCCCGACGGCTACATACCTGCGCCGAAGACTCACGCGGAAATAGTGAAGATGCTGGACGTCAAGGACGACAAGGGTCACGGAGTGTTTGACTGCCCTGACTGCAGGGGGGTGTTGAAGGAATGGCTACAGAAGAACAAAAACCAGATACAGAAGCTTTGAACCCGCGGGAGAAGCTGCTGCAGGAAAACATCGACAAGCTGACGCATATGCTTGAGCAGCAGGAAGACATGATCAGCAAAATCAAGGAAGTAGTAAACATCCACGGTGAAGTTTTAAAACAGATGCAGCCGGGTGCGACGCAGCAGCCGTTGACGCAGGCGGCGACGGGTCAGGCGACGCAGGCGCAGGGTCAAGGCGACCTGACTCCACTGATGCAGCTGCTTGGCACGGTGATGCAGCCGAGGCAAGACCCGCTGACGTCGATGCTGCTGCAGTCGTATAGCAACTATTTGACGTCGATGGTGACATTGGGAAACAAAATTGTGGAGCAGGTGATTAAGGGGAGCGTCAAGGGCGGAGTGGCTGAGGGGGCTGGTGAGCTACGCCTGATAGGCTGAAGGATGAAGGCGACGCCATCGTCTCGGCGTTAGTCGAAATGCTCAACACCATGGTGACGCCTGACATGGTTAACACCTTCAAGGCGAGGCTGCCGCCGTGGGTTCAACCCTTCATCGGCTCGACAACCGTCGGCGTAGCCGTGTCGACGCTGACGCAGATACTTCAAAACCTGCCGCGTGACACGAGGACGGCTCTGGCGCTGAGGTATGAGTTCTACCTCACCAAGAGGGAGATGATGAAGATTGAATGAACACAAACCGGATACACTCAACATGAGGATAGACATAACAATCTTAATGGAAAAAATATTCATTGACCGGTTGCAGGTCAGCGGGTACGAGGATTATGCGAAGTGGCTCGACCACGTGGAGAAAATGGTGGACAAGTATAGGCTGGTGAACGAGGAGCGGATGAGTAAACCTGATAAGGATGGACAGTTACATATAAAGAGGCTATAGGTATGAGCACGACGATAATAGATAAGATGAAGGCTTTCAGCCTGACCCACATAGTCTCCATAGGTTCTCTCCTCATCTTCGGCATCATAGTGAACGGCATCTACTTCTACTTCGCCGAGAAGGCGGGCGTGTTGGCCACCGTGTTCACGGGTAACTTCATGTGGCTGTCATTCGTGGATATTGCCCTCACGGCCGCGATGAGCTATTACGCGGTGAACTTCACGGTCGGGGCACAGGGGATAGTAGCCGAGACTTCACGTGGAACATCGACGCCTCCCGCGAACATACAGTTGACGCCTGAGTTATTGCAGGCTGTCTCACAGCTGGAGAAGAACAAGAATGCCTGAGGAACTCGACGCGATAGTGGCATTACGCCTCACGGGTGAGAAGTGCAGGCAGGACAAGAGCTGCTGGGGGCCGCTTATATGGAAGACGCTGGACAAGACGTGCGACCTCATCCCGTGCGACACGTGCCGTGAACACTGTCACAGCATGATTTCGGCTGAACACGACGTCGTGAACGTGATGCTGGGCAAGCCAGTCCACAACATATCCAACCTCGAAAAACACCTTAGATTGGATGAAACGGTAAAGTCGAAGCTCAGGCTTGAGGCAAAACCTTATATAATTGAACAGTAAATAATGTCTGAGGTATAAGAAATATGCCTTCAAGAGCAGCTGCGGCTGCGATATGGGATGACCAAGCGAGACAAGCATACAGAAACGCGGTGCAGTCAGTGGTTCCGGCGGAAGAGAAGTGTTTCAACGTGTCGGCTACCGAGGTATCATTCAGCAAGCCATGCATGAAGAAAGCATTCGCCCCGCTCAAGGGCAAGACGGGGCCTCTGGCTCAGGCGTGGACGTGAACTAGATGGATTTCTCCATGGACAGCGTCAAGCCGGGTGTTGAAATCGCCATAGGCGGCGCGCTGCTCCACATCGGCGCAGTCGGCAACCTGATAAGCAAGGTTCCCGGCGGCAAAGTTGGTGGAGCGATAGCAGCCGTGATAGCAGGCGTACTCGCGAAACAGTATTCGGAAGACTTGGCTAACGTGTTATTCGGGTTGGCGGCAGGTATAGCGGGTGACCCGCCTCTTACCCTTGGCACGAACATGAGTAACAGGTATCCTGATGGAAGGCTGGTGGTTAGCTGATGCCGACTGTGTTTCCACAGACTTATCCATGCACGGTTACTTTCGCCGCGTCTGCCACCGCATATACAAACGTCCCCGCCACAATCACGGTTGACGTCAGCTACGGCGGTTCAGAGCAACTCGTCACCGTTCCGCTGACACAGCAGTGGAGGATAGTCGACCTCTACATCAGGTCTTCATCTGATAACGCACTCGACGCAACGCTGGCATTCGTTAAGAACAAGCAGAATAAACTCTACACCAGCAACCCGCTGTCTTCCCTAATCATCAGCAACCCATCGAGACCACTTCTACCAGTCGTGCTGCAGTATAACGGCGGAGACCAGCTGCAGATAATCGCCGCCAACCTTACAGCCAACGGCTCGTCAGCCGCGACAGATAACTTCTTCATAGTGGTCGAGATAACCCAGTATTAGAGGCGTCTTTTTTGAACAAGACGCTCCTCGTACTGCTGGGGGTAGGCGTGGCGGCGTACTACCTATACACCACGTCGAAGACGCCGACGGCTCAAGGAATAACCTACGGCGTCTCCACCTCCACCAACTCCGGCGCAGTCAACAAAGTAGTCAACCAGCTCTACACTAATCTGCAGTCTGACCTGAACACCATACATTCGAGGTCGTCGACGCCTGCTCAGAGACGGCTCGCCACAACACAGGCAATCAGCCTCGAACACATCATACGGGCACTTCAGACAGAGTATCGTTGACGATGGCGTCACTCACCGCTGAACTCTTCGGCGCGGCCGTAGGCGGCCTGACCGGCTTCTTCTTCACCCGCGGGTCGGGTGGATACGTGCAGGCGGCGGGGGCGGCGGCCGGGGCATTCGCGGGGTACGAAGTCGCGAAGCTGGTGAGTGAAGGCGTGTCGGGTCTCCTCGGCGGGGCAGTGTCACAGGCGGTTCAACGCTACCGTTTACCGGGCTACACGAAGCCTCTGCCTCCGCCTGCAGCGGGTCAATACTACACTAATATTCAGGGGATACGCACCAACATGCATTGCCCGTACGGCTACACGTACCGCGTCGGCTCGTCTGGTGGTCAGTGCATAAGGAGTGGGTTGTTCTAGTGCAGGTCATAAGCGGCGGCAACG
>CAZXLU010000153.1:0-3912 GCA_964641875.1 Candidatus Woesearchaeota archaeon
GTAATAAATCTAATTTATCTGGTGAATATTTAAAATATAAGGTTAGGATTAAACCTACTGTACTTACTACCGCAGCATATATACTTATCAACCCAACCATTTAAATCAGTTAATTATTATAGGTATTTCTTATAAGTTTTTTATTACTACTTAATAATTAATTCATTAATCTTTCATAATTTAATGTTTTAATTTCCTTGCCTCTTCTTAATCTATAAATTTATATAGGGTAATTAAAATATTACTATTTTAATCTAAAATTTTACTAACAAATTTTTCTATTAATCCTAAATTATTTTTATTATCTTTTTCTAACAGTTGTGAGTATTTTGCAATTTTTATATGTATTGGTTTATCCTTATTGAATAAGGGTATTCCCAATTCAAATATTTTCTTATGTATATGTCTTTCTGATTTAATTCCTGAATTTATTAATTTTTCTATTAAAAACTTACTATTAAGTATTCCTTCTAGATAATATGCTTCTAATTTATCATCTGTTTTATAATAATAACATTCAGAGTCAATTACTATTTGATTCAAAGAATCTTCCTTATTTTCTATAATTGCACATTTTATATCCTTACCACTAGTATTATAAACTACCATATAATTTTTCTTATCATTAAATTGTGCTAATAGTTCATTATTATAATTTAACCTATCCAATATTCCCATTTGCCCTGACTGTTTACCTTTTAAATAAAATTTACTTCCTCTTTTTTCTTCCCAATCATCTTCAAATTTTTGATATATCTCAGGTAAATTAGTAAATAAATTTTTTAAAATTTCTTTATATTCATCATTTTTATTTTGTACTCTACATATATAATTTAATTTAGAATTAATAACTGCATCATTTAAAATTATTTTATAATGATTTCCATTTTTTACTTGTTTTAATATAAATTCACCGTTTAATATTGGTAAAACAATCTTTTTAGTTTCAAATGAATATTTATTAATTGTTTCTCCAATTATTACATCATAAACTAAATGTTTTTCTATAATTCTGTTATCTGGAAAAATTAACCATGTTTTTTTCCTTTTTTTCTTATTATAAGAAATTTTATATTCATTTGCACCAGACACCTCAAAATTATATTTATCTTCCTTATTTATATCAATGAAATAATAAGATCTCGGAACTATTGTAGAGCCTTGTTTGAATTTATTTTTATAAGGTGAAGTAAATGTATCATTTAATTTTTTAATGCTTATTCCAGATTCTTTTCCTGCAATATTTATGTAAAACTTAGTTTTACTTACTTCTACTTTTATTGGGATCTGATATATTTCAAAACTTTTTATGGAATCTAATATTATGCCATCAATTTCATTTGATTTATTTACAAAATCAAAGATAATCATACATGATGGTATTCTAAATGGATTTAAATTCTTTTTAATATCAAATATCATAGATATTTTAGGTAAATTAAGTTTATTTTGATTAGATCCTTCTTGATTGTGGTTTGATCTTCCCCTAATAACTGCATTATTTTGATTAACAGAAACTGCTAATCTTATACTATTGTATTGCGAACCATTAAAAATCGCTTTTGGTAGAACAAAACCTATCTTACCAGTTTTTTTATCTTTAAGATATTCTTGACTTCTAGCTATAAAAAATGCTGCCATATCTTGATGTGTCTTATTTTTACTACCACTACCTAGCCCATAATCCTTATAAATAGTATCTAAAAATATTTGTCTATCATGTGAATTTACATCTTTATAAGTGAGCCATGGAGGATTACCTATAACTACATCTACTTTATTCATATAGTAATATGGATTATATATATTTTGTATTATAAAAAACCCGATATCATCTTGATTATTAGAAATAAGGGTTGAAATTGTATTTATAATATCCTTATTTGGTATTAAATTACCCTCTATCTGTATTTTATTTTCAGCGGCTTCCTTCATTTTTTGTATATATTCATACATTTCATTTGGATTCATATCTTTTCCGTCAGGTTTAAAATAAAATTTTCCTTCACCATAACCTTTTGCTATTGCTTCAAAATTTATTTTCACAAAATTTGACTCTAATTGTGTCTGTTTTATTTTTAATTCAGGCATTAGAGAATCTGCAACATATACCGGAATTATTCTTATAGGTTTTTTTAGTTCTAATATTATATTTGCTTTTGCTATAATTACAGCTATAGGGTTAATATCAAAACCTACTATTTGTGATTCTATATTTTTACTATTGTATTCTTTTTTCTTTTTTATTGCAAGTTTTAAAAATGTACCCGATCCGCAGGCAGGATCCAATATTATATTGTTCTTTGTAACTAATTTATCAACTAAATATTTTGCTAACCATTCCGGAGTATAAAATTCACCTAAACTATGTCGATTAGATGGTGCTATTAATCTTTCATATAAAAGTCTAAAGAAATCGATTTCTGAATTTTGACTATTAAAATCATATGAATTTAATTCATTATTTATTTCGTTTAAAATTTTATCATCATAATTTAGGATATTAAAGAAATCTTCGTTATTTGTGAAATTTAGAATTCCTTTTGCTAAAAAGGAGTTTCCATTTACTATATCAATAATATTTGAGCTTATATTTAATACCTTGGCAACCGAAAGTATAGAAATGTAATATAAAATAGTATATTTTTTAAATACCTCAATAGTTGCTTCTTTTTTACTACCTAAAGCAACAGAAATAAAATTAGTCCAAGCTTTAAATTTTATATTATCCTCATCTACTTTTATATTTTGGGATAAATTATCGATTAAGTTTTTTAATCTGGGAACTATTAAATTTGTATCAAGTGGAAGATTTGATTGCTCCTTGTATATAAATTTATATAGGTTATTAAAAATATCCTCTGGTTTACCCTCATCCATTCTATAAATCTCCTTATTACTATTAATTATTTTATTATAATACGCTTCACTTTTATCATAATTCTTTATTAAATCAATACAATTATAAACTTCAAATTCTATTAAATCTGTGACTACAACTTCTATTACTGGGTCTGGATTTTCATTTATATATCTACTAAGTTCCTCAAATGCTTCTTTCCTTTTACTATTGTTTAACTTAAATTTAGTTTCGAATAGTATACCTGCATAATAAAGATCTCTTTTATTATCCTCAAATTTTATATCCCTAGGCTCTATATTAAACCACTTAACTAAAACTTCACTTTCAAAAAAACTACGTTTATTTAACTCTTTTCTGCTTTTAACAACTTTTAAATAATCATCTAGTTTTTCTTCAAAATTTTCAGGAATTCTAGGATTTATTCCCAATTTAACACCATTTTCAATTTATATTAACTTAATATTAAGCTATCTTTTATATAGCGTTAAGCCAAACGCATTTTTCATAAACTATTGTTTAAACAAACTTAAATAACTTACTTAATTATATAATTTTGATTTAATATACAAAAATGAAAATTAAATTTAAATAGAATTTTATTTATATCCGCTTGGTATAAATTTGGATGAATATAATAATGCACAAGATAAATAGATAATGGAAGAATTAGGCAGTGTTAGTAATAGCTTAATTTAAGCTTATAATATAATTAGTAAACATATAATATTAAATCTTCTTTATATCTAATAATTTACTTTCTTTTATTTCTTTTATAAGTTTATAATTAGGGAATTTTTCAAAAATGTTAATATCGCAATTTTTTAATTTGGTCATTATTGTTTTTTCGTCCCAAATTCTTACATTTTCTTTACCTTCAATTTTATACTCTATTTCATCTTCATTATTTCGATTTCCTTCTTTTCCATTATTATATTCTCTTCGGGTAGCAATATAAATCATTGGTGTATTCTCTGGATCATTGTAATTATTCTTAATTTCGTTTACTAATTTTTTAGCATTATTTGAGGTTAAATTACCTGATTTACATT
>CAZXLU010000154.1:0-3911 GCA_964641875.1 Candidatus Woesearchaeota archaeon
TTTTTTATTGTCCCTTCGTCGAAAAGCTGAGATAATGATATAATTTGTGGATTATTTAATCCTAAATCAATGTCGTAAGTTGAGCCCTGAGGCAATCCTTCCGGAAGCATATTTTGATTTAGATTATATGAATAGGGTCTCATTATTTTTCCTCATTAAAAATCTTTTTAACCGATTTGTTAAATTCCAAATCGATAATTCTATTATGACTTTCTTTTATAACTTTATAAACGTATATTAAGTCGATGCCTAGAAATATCCCGCATGCAAGAATTAGGATTAAAATATTATTAATTTGTTTTGCTTTCTCTTCTTTTTCCATTTTATTTATTAAAATCCTTTGCCATTATGCCTACCACAAATACGGCCACGCCGGCAAAATCCACGGCCACTGAAGTCGGTATGCTAAATCCAAATGCGTTTGCTACGATTGGAATTGTTCCAATCAAGGCGCCCAAAATGGTTTTATAATTTTTAAAAAAGTTATTCATTGCTTTCCACCTCCTCCGCAGATTCTAAACTTGTTAATTCATCTGCAGCATTTAATAAAACTTCTTTGACATCGTCGTCATTTTCTTTTTCTGCGAGTTCAATAATATCCTGAACAATTTTATATAATTTGTCATTATCCATTTTATGCCCCCATTTTTGCTACTGTAGTAGCTGTTTTCTCAATATCAACTTTAAATATCATTATAAGCCCTATTGTCAAAAAAATCAAGCCAATTAAAACTGCTAAAATATCAAGGCCATATTTCACATACCATGCTGTTTTGGTTTGCGTTTGAGATGCCTTATATGCCGCTTGCGTCGATTGTAAAGCTGCATTAGTATTGACAGGCGATGAATATTTTAATATATTCTGATCCGTTTGAGTTGGAGTGTTTGTCGGTAATGGTAGATTAGCATTTATTAAGTTTGTCCAAAAGTTTGCACTCATAATTTTTATTGATTAAAAACATAATCACTTAACATTTTATTTTTCTTACAATATCCGCAGGAACTTTTCGGAGTGATATTTATTGATGAAAAATATAACGGATATTGCGCATTTATGTTTTCTTTATTTATTATAAAACTTGGAACTTTCAGTTGATATGGCGTCCAATTCCAATCAGCCGCCGTCGGTGAATTTATAGAAATTTCGGGGATATTAATATTTGGAGATTGAGCTTCAGCTTGAGTAGGCGCTTTCTGTCTTAATAATAACCATAAAATTATAGCTGAAGCTATTATAATTCCAATTGTCAATATTGTTTTATTTTTTTTATCCATAATTTTATATATCACATATTCAAAAAAGACATGTAAGGCGCTTTAAATCCTTGTATTAAAGGTTCATTCAGATTTGGGTTTGCAGGCGTTGGTAAATTCTGTTGAGGCAACATATTTCCATTCGCCTGAATTGAGTTATTTTCTAAATAGTTGCCTTCGTTAATAACACTATTTAGTGAGTGATTAAAATTTGAACTTGTCGTTTGAATTGCTAATGGGGGAGCAGTATTTGTTTCACCAGCTGATAACGGAAATCCTTCTGAGCCTGCGTATAAACTCATATTCGGGACGGTAGTTATAGTATTTGTTGAAGATGTTGTGGGCGTTGATGTATTGTTACCTTGAACATTTGATAATAAATAATAAGTTAAAAGTCCAGCTCCGCTTATTCCTACCGCATAAACTCCATATTTCAATATTTTTTTTGTTTTTTCATTCATTTTGATGCGCTCCACTCAGGCGTATCTGTATTGCTACTATTTAATTGTGCTTTTTGATTTATTTGATTTATTTGATTTATAGGTTTTTTTCTTATAGAATAAATATAAAGTCCTCCTATGATTATTAATAATCCTAATCCTATATATAATAAAATTTTTTTATTCATCCCTGTGCCCCAAAGAATGCGCCTAATGTTTGATTATAACTTGGTTCTGCATATTGATAAAAAGCAGCATTTGACACACCTTGTTCTTTATAAAAACTTTGATACTCTGTAGCTAATGCTTGAGATGTTGATTGATTTGATGCTGATTGTGAAGTATTATAAGTATTAACAATCGATGCTTGAGCATTAGTTTGATTAATATTCTGTGCAGCTTGAGCATTAACATAATTAATATTTTGTGCCGACTCTGCATTTATATAATTTTCATTCTGAGCCGTGGATGCGGCTGTTTGATTCATAGAAACCTGAGCGTTATAACCGGCTAAACTATTAATTAAAGATGCTTTTTCTGACGAGGCCTGAGCGTTATTCTGTAACTGCTGTTGAGCTAAAGCCGTATTTGCCTGCAATGCCGATGTAGCATATGCGGCATTAGCCGCCACCTCAGACGCCGACGGCCCCGTAGGTGTTCCAGAACTTGAAGTTGAACTTGCGGGGGCAGATGTATAAGATGTTATAATAAAATAAAGTGCAACTAAAGCAGCTAAAATTATTACTGCAGCAGCTACTTTATGTTCTTTTGCATATTCTAAAGGATTTTCCATTATGTTTTTAAAGGCACAGCCCCCTGATTCTGTGGGTTATAAGATTGTGGAACATTTCCATAAATTAGATAAGATGGTCTTCTATAACTTACTGAAAATGGAACAGTAGGCTCGTGCGTATAGTTTGTTAAATTTTTTATTTTTCCGACAAGTAAACCATATTTAAATGAGGGGATAGGGGATGGATTGCCGACTGGCACATAAGTAGCCCTTTCGGCAGTATTCTGACATTGATAATTTTTACCTTTTAAATAAGTAAATACTCCCATTCTTAACCCCCATATCCAAATCCTATTCCATAACCGCTTCCATATCCACCACTATATCCGCCACTTCCCGTTACCGGTGATTCGGCCGCCAAAATCGACTGTGAAAATCCCGAAGCCGCCGATTGTATCACAGATGGCGTCTGCGCGTTACGTGATACTAAAACAGCTAATATGGCAATTCCTACAATCGCCAATGCGATTGTTGATATTTCTTTCATAAATTCCGACATATTTTTATCTCCCTATTAAGCTAAAACAGGTGAAACTGCCGCTTTTATTGCATCCGAAAAACCGGTAAAAAAATCAGATATAACATTACCAGTTTGTGCTTTATTTGATACCAAAACAGCTACTATAGCTATACCTACTATAGCCAACAAAACTGTCACAATTTCTTTACCCGTTTCACCCATTACATATCACCAGTTCTTGTTTTTACAAAACCTTCTCTTCTTAAAATATGCTCTATTGTAGTTTCTAACTTTGTAATTCTATGCTCAAGTTTATTAGTTATATGAAATATAGCAATTAAAATTATTAATGTATTTGTAAAAACCGAACATATTAAAATTATTGTTCCAATATTCATAATTATTTTGGTGTTATTTCATTTTCAATATCCGAAATTGCTTTTGCTAATGCCGGATTTTTTTGATTTGTATCTAATATTAAAACAATAAAAATTAATACTAAAAATGAAATTGTAATAGGCCGTATTGGTTTATAATATCCCGTTGCTCCTATCGCAAACATGGCGACCGCCCATTTCCAAAACGCTGGAGAGCCGGAAACGCCCGTTCCTATTAAATTTGTTTTAAATTGTGTTAGAACATCCCCCTCCGTCCCCTTTACGCCAGACAAAACAAATACGATTCCGATAAACATTAAAATAATAGGCATTTTTCATAGACCGATATCCGTCAAAATTTTTTGCATAGAACCATTCGCAAGCATATAAATAAAGAATCCAAAAATCAAAATATCGAATATAACCCGCGTCCAACTCATCGTTATAGTCCTATAGTTTTAAACATCCCCGGTTTCTTTTCGCCAACGTAATAACCAGCCAAGAGCGCTACAATTATCAAAACAGTTGCAAGCCATCCTTTCATTTTAGATATTCTCCTTCATTGATTTTAGTATTAAAATCCACGC
>CAZXLU010000155.1:0-3724 GCA_964641875.1 Candidatus Woesearchaeota archaeon
CCGGGAAAGGTCTCCATCAGGTCTTGGGCGATGGCGTGCACGGTCCAGAGTATCGCCGTCCCCCAGGCCGGGTTGGCCATCTTGGCTTGTGAGGGGGGGCAGTCCCCGGTCTTGGTGCTCCCGTCCGGGTATACCCAGGTCACCCCGCCTCCCGGATAGGTGAGCATCCCGAAGAGGTTGAGCCGGACCTGGCGCAGCGGATACAGCAGCTCCGAGCGTCCCCACATCCCCCGCATGATCCGCCTCGATCCGGGCTTGGCCACCCACCAGGGGAAGCGTGACCCGATCTGCCAATAGGCGGCATAGAGGTCCACGTAGGCCCACTCCCCCGAGGCCGCCCCCCGGAACCTGATCGCCGGAGGGGGCACCGGCCCCCAGGAGTCCGGGCCTTCCTGCACCCAGGCGTTCTCGCCCTCGATCTCGCGCCATCCCCAGCCCGAGGGGCGTATGGGCATCCAGGGCCACTCCTGCAAGGCCACGTAGGCGCGGGCCAACTGGGAGGGGGACCAGGGAGCACCGGCCCAGGGGCGCATGATCCGCCCGGTGCCGGGGATGTAGATCGACTCCCCGTAGTCCGCGTAGACCTGCCCGGAGGCCTGGGCGGTGTCCGCCCAGCGCTTCAAGTCCTCGTCCACGTAGTCGGCGGGCGTCCCGGAGACGAATCGGAGCAGGGGGTCTATCCCTCCGGCGTCGGGGTGATCCTCGGGCTGCACGGGCAGCTCGGCCACCTCGGTCCAATCGGGGTCGGCTTGACAAGTGTCTGTCTGCAAGGTATGATCCGTTCTGCGATGTGTCTTCTCGCACGGTAGCAGAAGCCCCTTTGAGTTTCAACTCAAAGGGGCTTTCTGTTTCCCTAAATTCCGCAAAGGGGGGCGGTCTCCCAGGCACCCCAGCCCTGGCCCCGCTGCACCGCCTGGGCCACGACCAGCTGCTGATAGAGCGTCGCATGCAGGGGATCGGGCCAGCCCGGAGGGGCATACGCCGCCCAGGTCGAGGGGGCGAACTGGAAGGCCCCCAGGTCGCCGGAGACCGGATTGACCGCCTCCAGGTTGTCGGTCGACTCGTAGCGGGCGATGCAGCCCCAGGGAGGGGGAAGGGTGGCGAAGGTGAGAGCCGTCACCGGAGGTGCGGGCTTGGGCGGTGAGGGCGGCGGTGGCGAGGCCAGAGGCGCACCGAGGTGGGACGCCAGGGCCATCGCCACCGCCAGGACTATCACAACACGACCCGCTTGTGCAGGTAGCAGAAGTGACCCGACCTGCACTCCCATCCTCGCAGTTCGGCCACCGCCTTGGCCAGGCGCATCGCCCCGGTCAGCCGCAGGGTCTGGGTGCATCCCTGGTGGTCGCAGACCAGGGTGGTGGTGTAGCCGTTGGACCTAATCACAGCTCGTGCGATCCTTCGACGCCGCGCCTCCCACGATCGGCAGTCCGATGGCCCATCCAGTGCAGCGCCTCTTCCAGTTTGGTGATCGCAAGCGAGTTCTCCCGACAGCGGAACTTGGTCGAGTTGTAATATTCAAGGCGCCCAATAGCGGCCTGTATAACGTCTTCGACGAATGCTCCATTGCGCGGGTTCGACGTCCCGTCCGGGTTTTTCAACGGGCCGTTCTGCCAACTGATCGACAAGCCGACGCCCGTGGTTTCGCCCCCCGCTGGGTTGCCATTGGCGTCTAGGCGGTGGTCTTGCTCTATGGGATAACGATGCATATTGGTGGTCCCTTCATTCGGTTCTCTAGTCTTAATCATTGTTCCTCCAGACGTTGCGCATCAGCTTGGCATCCCCCCGCCGTGCGCACTTGCGGCAGTAGGACCTCCCGAGACGGGATTCGTTGGCCGCCCTCCCGCAGGCGGAGCAGCGGGGAAGGGTGATCTCGTTGTAGATGGTCTGGACCAGGTAGTAGAGCACTGCGAGGCCCGCCAGGGGCATCACCCCATAGGCCAGCGCCTCCCACATGATCTTCCATAGCGCCTCAATCCCCAGCATCTCCCGTCCCTCCTTTGCGTATCCTCAGCACCGACTCGTCGAACTCCGCCCGTTCCTCCGAAGTCATATGGGGAGGCATCGCCTCCACCGGGGCGTCCTGGTAATAGCGGATGGGGTTCGCGCGCCGTCTATTCCCGGACACTTTCGACCTCCCATCCGCCCTCGGCGTCACTGATGATCACGCTCGACTCGTCCGCCTCGACCGCCCGCGCCTCATCGGTGGAGAGCGGCAAGAAGGGGAAGAGGGTGCGCACGCAGGTCTTCTTGGCCATGGCCTCGTAGTCGGTGCTCCACGGCCCCGCGTCCCGCGCCCGGCTCCGCTTGCGGTGGGACTCCACCTCGGCGGGGGAGAGCACCTGGAAGACCTGGCCCCCGCCCCGCAGGCGCGCTATGGCGTAGTATCCCACCACCGCCGAGGTGCCCCCGAGCTTGGGCCGGTGCTCCAGCTTGGGGGTGCTCCCGTGTTGATAGATGAAGTGATCCTCCTCCCTCACCA
Organism: Candidatus Woesearchaeota archaeon; assembly: GCA_964641875.1. Taxonomy (GTDB): domain Archaea; phylum Nanobdellota; class Nanobdellia; order Parvarchaeales; family Parvarchaeaceae; genus Parvarchaeum. Next base: position 2,480 of record CAZXLU010000155.1, read on the forward strand.
CGCCTGCGTAGATGTCCCGCAGGTCGCGGCTGCGGTAGGCCAGGTCGATCATGCCCTTGTAGCCGATGATGAACTGGGCGTGGCTGATCCCCCGCTTGTCACGGAAGGGCACCAGGTACGCCTGGCCGCGTGGCCCGTTCAGCTCCAGCCCGAGCTGGGCCCCGAGCAGCATCCCGCCCATGATGGACTCCAGCGTGCAAGAGGCCAGCGCCTCATTGGTCCTAAGGGCCGTCAGGGCCATGCGGGCGAAGCGGTCCGCCCCGATGTGGGCGGGCAGCGCTGCGGCCAGCTGTGGCTTCAGCCTGTCGATGGTGGCGGCCAGGGACACGCCCCCGTTGGCCGCCTTGACTACTTCGATGGTCTCGCTCATATGATCCTCAACACCCTTCGCCCTCGTGAGTCCGCCCGCCAGGTGACCAGCAGCTCCCCGTCCCTCTCTCCCGCCGTGGCCGATCCCAGCCGCGCCCGGAGCCTGTTCTTGGCCGTCTCCAGCTCCTCCTCGTAAATATCCTTGATCATCGCCAAGCCCTTGATCCGCTCGATGGTCGCCACGTCCTCCTCGGACAGCACCATCACCGCATCCACGGGCGGGAAGTACTTGGCAAGCGCCTGGGCGTCCAGGTGGCCCGGCTCGGGCATCGTGCCCGAGGTGACCATCTCCCAGAAGGACTCGGTGAGCTGTGCTATCTCTTCGATAGCCTCCTCGTCCCGCTCGACCGTGAAGACATGCCAGCGCCGGCCCCCGTCATAGGTGGGGATGTAGACCCGATCCCAGCCCATCACCGCCATCTGCGCGTGGGCTTGCAGCTCCCATGATCCGGGCAGCTCCTCGTCCCATCCGTAGGGCATCAGAGTCTTGGCCTCGACGCCCGCGTTCTCGTCACAGCACCAGGCGTCCGGAGTGCAGAACATCCATCCCCACCGCTCGGAGCGCCACAATGCAAGGGGATGGGACTTGACGCACTTCCCGCTCTCGCGGGCAAAGCGTGCTATGATCGCCGCCTCCATCTCCCGCCCGTAGGACAGTACCTCGGTGTCCTCCTCCTCCCGCGGGCGTGTCTTGTCGATCCACACCGACAAGGCCGACCCGTGAGGCGACACCCCCACTATGGCGGGGACGTCGGATGCACCCACTCCCCGCCTGCGCGCCGCCAACCACTGGGCGCGGGTCTCGTATATCTCAGGCTCCATGTCCATCCTCCATCACACTCGCCCACGGCCCATAGAGCACATCGAACTGCTCGG
>CAZXLU010000156.1:0-3692 GCA_964641875.1 Candidatus Woesearchaeota archaeon
CTTCCCCGTGAACGCGGCTCTCTCGCTTTTTCAGGACACTCTTGCCCTCCGACGCGACCGCTCCGTCTTTACCAGGACAGAACGACCGGGGTCCTACGGCTGAATAAATACATTTTAAGTTATATTATCAGAACAATAAACGGTAAAACGTCTAACAGAATGTCGATTTCACTACTTGAACCTAATATCTCTATATTCGAATTAAGCGTGATTCTAAACCAGCATTAGAGGAGCGCCTTAAAGAGCCAACGCAATGATCGAAATGAAAGATCAACTCTGAGTGCCACTATAGCACAATAAAAACGCTCTTTCCTTGATAAACCGATTTCACTCATGGCTTTCACGATTCCGACAAGAATTTGTGGGGTAGCCCATTTGGCAAACATATAATAATTAAGATAACGCTCAACAGTCATTTTGATACTCTTATTCCCCCAAGGAAATGCGATATTAGAATTCCTAGCAGCAGAAGAGGCTGAAAACGTAATTAAAACCGCATCCTTATAATGAGTTAATGAAATAGGAAGGAATCCACGATTTCCCATCCAATATAAAAGAGAGTCCAATGACCATATTATTTTTCCAGCGCAAAGATTAATGCTTTCCAACGCTATCGTTTGAGTTGAAAGTCGAACTGAGATTTCCGATACTTGAGAAAGCCTTTTTTCATTTCTCACAACTTCATTATCGCTTAACACACTACCGGCCCTCATCACCTCTTCATTAACGCGGTTGGTAGTTATCCCAGACTCCAAAGCATCACATCCTGGCGATATAACATTATTAATTCTTCGATCTAAAGCTAATCCGCAAGAACACATTTGGCGAACTAAATCATTATGAGAAGAAATTATATGATCCATTCTTCTACCACAAGCCAAACAGTTAAACTTTTTCTCATTAAAAGGTTTCACTTTCAAAAGAAAACTCAAAGCTTTAAAAACAGTCTCGACTGATGGAGACATGCTAGAGCTAAAAAGGGATTCGACAATAAGAAGTGCATAAGGTGAGAGCGGCCTAACCTCAAACGGAATAAACTTTTTTTCTAAATAAATAACAAGCATTGGGACATCAAAAAAGGCACACATATGGCTTGGGCCTGAATCCAATCCAATGTAAAGAGCTGAGCTCGAGAGAACGCCAGCTAGCTGCCCCAGTGATAGATTATAAGCACAAATGGTACCTTCATTATTAAATAGACCGACTTCTGGATAGGATGCAATAATTGTTCTAAAACCAAAGTTCTGATAAATAAGGTCAATAAGTGAGGAAAAATTGTCTTTTTCCCATGTTTTATTAGGCAATGATAAGGGAGATATTACAACATATTTTTCTTTTTTGAGTTCATTTTTTGCAAGAAAACTTTCCGTCCAATCCAAGTCGGATGGTAAAAGTGGAACATATGGTCTGACATCATTTCCTAGAACAAGTCCTATGCTTCTTGCGATAGATTCAAGGGTTGACTCATGCCTTGCATGACGATCTGGCATTGGAAAATGATCATATGCCAGAAACGCAGCACCATAAGATAGGGAAATTTCTTTACGAACTTCAATCCTTGCAGTGTCATATGGGTTAGTCGTTCCATCTTGCGACCGGATATCTTTAGCTTTGGGGTACCAACGTATTTCGATATTTTTCAATCGAACAACAAGGTCCATCCATCTCAGATCTGCATAAACAATACAATGCGCGTTTGGAAATTTTTTTTGGATCTCAATAATGATCCGGAATCCATTAACATGATCGCCTAAGCCTTGGCCAAGAATAAAGTAAAGTTTTCCCGAGAAGTCGGATGGAAAAAAGTCAACATGAAAAAGGGGAATACTTCGAAATTTAAGAGGAGAGAGAGGAAGCATTGAGTGAGGGATTTTTGATTTTAGCAAAATAAATACTTTCTGTTAATATTATCTATAAAAACCTTGAGGATATAGAAAAATAAAGTTCCTCAAAATTTGGTGGATGAATAAAAGTCTTAGGGAAGTCTATTTCAGTTTCAAAATGAAAAACTTGGGGATACATATTTCTTGGATAATAAGTACGAAAAAAAGATTTCCAAGCTTTATAATCTAACGGTTGGGCCAAAAGAGCTCTTTGAATAAGACGTTTAGCAGATCGTTGTTTAGTAGGAAACCTCATAAGATAAGAACCGAATTCTCTAAGCCATTGAGACTGAATTTTTTTTAACTTTTTCTTATAGATCTTCGGTGGTAGATCAAGATATTCTTGCATAACCATAAATAAAACACTTGTCTTTTCCCATAAGGTTAATGTCCTTAATCTTTCACCATTCCACTTCTGTTCTTCAAAAATACCATCGGTAACACGATAAGCTATGCATGACTTATCGACAACTTTAATTGATCCAAGCTTATACATTCTAAATTCAAAATCTACATCTTCAGTTCCACAAGCAGGATTAAATCTAACATCATATAATCCTGAAGCAAATGCTTTTTCTTTTGGAAAAAGCATTGTGGAAGGAACATTAAAAAGAAATGGAGAAGTTCTATAGTAATCTGTTTCACCAATTAATATTTTTGGCCAAAATAAATCCTCAGGAAAATTATTTTGAGAAAGCATAATACCATCATGAGAAATAAAGTCACGCCAACAAGTTATCATTGACGAATCAGGATACTTATCAAATAATTGCACCTGAAGCTCTAAACGGTCTGAGTACATCACATCATCATCATCCAGTAATGCGATCAATTCACCTTTCGAAGCAATAATTCCTCTATTTCTAGCGGAACAAACTCCTTGTATTGGCTCACGAATTAATCTTATTTTCTCAGGTTCTTCTTTGACAAAAGGCATTGCATTCATGATGGACTCATCTGAAGCATTATTATCAACAATCACAATCTCAAAATTTTTATAAGTTTGATTCAAAACCGACAGAATAGATTCTTTAACATATTTTCCTCCTTTATAAAGAGGAATAATAACAGAAACTCTAGGAAAACCCATTTGAACCTCATAATTTTCATTGTTTGTAGTCACAAGCCTCTACCAGAGGTGGAGACTTGAAAAAGAGTGTGGACCGCTCACTGCGGCATGTTCAAATGATCACCCGCCTCCCAAAGGGGGCACGGAGTGTCGACGACTATGATCCACGGCATCTTCGAGATCTGTCTTATTCCAAGTCAGTCCAGAATTTAACGATATAGGGTTATCAATACTTATTTACTATCTGTTGAACATCACAGCCTACATTCATCATTTCTCGAGTGTGAGTTAGTTAAATTTTAAATTTCTTCTTGATGGAGGTTTGAAAATGGCTCACTCATCAGCGGCTTTAAGTACACAAAGCAATGAAACGCCATGAAGCGACTTAACAAAAAACGCTCAGATCCAAATAATGCACTGAAAATTTTATTGACGAATGCCGGAGGTATATTTGTTCCTGTTGTAGAGATATTGCCTAGTAATTTATCCTTGATTCGCACAATTGCTGCAAGAGGAAACAGGATTGTGTTGAAGTATGAGGTTTCACAGGGCGCAGTCCAGATAATATGCATTTTTTGCGCAACTGAGCCGCTGAATAACGCCTCTTATGGTAAAGAAATTCGTCATGAGCACCATAAAGCCACTGATATGCCGGTACCGTAATTAAAATACGTCCGTCTTCCGCTTCCTGATTCCGGATGTACTGCCGCACAACCTCTTCATCCGCTCCTACCGTCGAC
>CAZXLU010000157.1:0-3673 GCA_964641875.1 Candidatus Woesearchaeota archaeon
TTGATTCATCTATCATGTATGATGACAGTCATAGATGAATAAAACTCACCCACAACCGTGAGCCAGATCCTGTGTTAACGGTCTAAAATTTAATGGGTTATTGATATTTTCAAGCAATTTTGCAGGCAGTCTGGATCCAAGTCCCTTCCCCTGCATTGTCTTCATGAAAGCGTTCCCGCCTTCTGACTTGAGGCCAAGCGCCCGCGCCATCCCTCGCTTGTGAAATACGCGGCTACCATCTTCAAGCACATAACAATCTAAAAGCAGATCACCAATTGTCATTTGGCCTTGATGGGTAGCGCGAGGGAGTGAAACTTCCCCAAACTCCTGCGGCGGGCGATTCACTTTAGTCGCATGACGCGCTAGTGCTGCTTTTTTTGCAATCGCGCTGCGTTCCTCAGCAGAAAGTTTTGCAGCTCTGGCTACGCCTCCGCGTGCTTTCCCTTTCGGTCCGGTCGGTTCCATATGCAAGCACTCCAGTTAAAAATGTGCTTGCATTAAATCATTTAATTTGAGAGAATGCAAGCAGAAAACGGCAGGTGGCTTCGCCTAGTCGGATACTTTGCACCATCTGGTTCTTTCGTCATTTTGGTTGTTCTGTTATCTTCTTGGATAATACACAAAAGATGCGATATGGCACACAAAGAAAGGGAGACAAGATAGATGACTATAACCATGGCCGATACTTTGTTGGATGACGCCTTACCTTTGAGTATGAAGGAAGTCGGCAGATACAACGGTCTGGCACCCATCATCGCGACATCATTGATCGTGTCGTGTACCGACAGACTGCCAATGTCGCCACTCGCGAAAAACAAAGGAGAAACCACCTGGCTGTCGGTCGCCATCACCAGTCGTCCGGTCGCTTGCTGCGTACAATCGGTCAGTTTGAATCATTCGAGAATCACAAGTTGCCGGCTGCATAGTGGTGCACTTCAGACGTTGGAATGCCGCGAGAAACTTCTGACCTTGGGAAACTCAAGTTAATGTCATTATGCTACGCCAGCAGGAAACTGGCGGCTTTTGGACAAGTTAGAGTAGAAAACGGCGCGCCAGGCAGGCAAGGAGTTTTACTAGTAACTTCAGGGCCCTTGTCGGTAAAATGCGTGTTGTTTTTGGGAGATGGCAGGTAATGACGAAAGAGAAGAAGGAAATTCCGGTGGATGAGCAAATTGCCTCCGCAGGGCCCAAAGAAGGCTACTTGATAGATTTCATTTCCGGAAAGCCAGTCAAGGATGGCCCCGAAGAAAGGGAGGCTGTCCAGGTGTTCGCACGCATGCTCGTTGAGGATTATGGCTACCCGAAAGAGCATATCCAGACTCGCCCTCAGTATCGCGTCAAGGTTCGCCCCAGCGACACCAAGAAGGAATATCCCGTAGATATCGCCGTCTTCAATAACGCAGGCAAGGCAGACGCCGATCTCCATATCGTTGTCGAGTGCAAAAAGAAGGACCGGAAAGATGGGCGAACCCAACTTGAAGACTATCTTCGCTTCTGCAAGTCGAGCATAGGCGTTTGGTTCAACGGATCCGGTCGGCTTTTTCTCAAGAAAATCGAGAAGGGTGGGAAGGTCCTCTTCGAGGAAATCCCAAATATCCCGAAGTATGGGCAGCGTCTTGAGGATGTTGGCCTTTTCAAGCGCAAGGATTTGCGGCCAGCCACAAATCTCAAGGTTGTCTTCCGAACCATCCGCAACTTCTTGGCGGCCAACGCCGTCGGGATCACACGAGACGAGGTTTTCGCCCAACAACTCATCAATCTCATCTTCTGCAAAATCTATGACGAGCGATTCACCAAGAAGAACGACATGGTTTCCTTCCGGGCAGGTGTCGACGAAGAGCCGACTGATGTGAAGACCCGCATCATTAACCTTTTCGAGAAGGTGAAAACCCAGTATTCCGATGTGGTGGAGGTCGCCGACAACATCGCCCTCGACGATGTTTCGCTGACCTATGTCGTCGGCTCTCTTCAGTTATATTCACTATCCGAATGCGAGCGCGACGCGGTCGCGGAGGCTTTCGAGATCTTCATCGGACCATCTCTGAAGGGTCCGCAGGGCCAGTTCTTCACACCTCGCAATGTCGTCAAAATGGTCGTGGATATGATCGACCCGAGCCCTAACGATCGGATTATTGACCCAGCCTGCGGCTCTGGGGGCTTTCTGGTTGAGGCCCTGCGCCATGTTTGGCACCGTATTGATGAGCAAGGGCAAGCCCTGGGCTGGCCCGAGCGTGAAATCGACGCCGAGAAGCAGAGGGCGGCGATTCGCAATTTCAGGGGAATCGATAAGGACGATTTTCTATCGAAGGTCGCCAAAGCATATATGGCTATCCTAGGGGATGGCCGTGGAGGCGTCTTTTGCGAGAACAGTTTGGATAGCCCTTCCAATTGGAAGCACAAGGCCAAAGATGAAGTCAGGATGGGCTCTTTCGATGTAGTGATAACCAATCCCCCCTTCGGGAAAAAGTTAGCGATCGAGGCTGAGGACATTCTCAAAACCTTCGACTTTGGGCATGCCTGGAAGCACGACAAGTCAGGGGAGTTTTCCAAGGGTGAGTTGCTAGACAAACAGCCGCCGCAAATTCTATTCATTGAACGCTGCCTCGACCTGCTCAAGCCCGGTGGGAGGATGGGCATCGTTTTGCTGGAGAGTATCTTCGGCATGCCAAAGTATCGGTATGTGGTCGATTACATCTCCAAGAGAGCGAAAATTAAGGCGGTCATCACGCTGCCTGAAGACTTGTTTCAGCCTCACACCCATGCGAAAACTTGCGTCATTGTCTTAGAGAAGACCATTTCCGAGGAACCCCATCCGATCTTCATGTGCGATGTGGAGTGGTGCGGCCACGATAGCCGAGGCAATCCCACCTACAAGGTCGACGCGGCGGGCAAGAAGATCCTGCTTGATGAAATTCCCGAAGTCGCGGAGCGATACAAGAGGGGGCCAGGGCATTGATCCATTACTGGCAAACCTCCACGGTGATCCGGGACCAAATTTTCATCCCGAAATACTACAACCCGGAAATCGCCGAAATCGCGACGAGGCTCGCGGAAACTCATGATTGCCTCTCAATTGCCGAATTGGTCGAAGATGGAATTCTTGTCGTGGAGACGGGCCACGAGATCGGCAAAGCTGCATACGGAACGGGAGATATCCCATTTGTTCGGACTTCGGACATCGCCAACTGGGAAATCAAATCGGCTCCCAAACAAGGCGTGTCGAAGGAGATTTATGAGGAATACGCGGCGAATCAGGATGTGCAAGTCGGCGACATCCTGTTCGTCCGGGATGGTACTTACCTGATTGGCAGGAATTGCTTCATCACTAAGATTGACAAGGAAATCCTTTACCAGTCGCACATTCTCAAACTGCGCGTGAAAGATCCGGAGCGCCTGGATCCAACTCTGCTTTTCCTCTCGCTCAACAGTCAGTTAGTCCAAAGGCAGGTTCGGTCGGTGCAGTTCACGGCCGACATCATCGACACAATTGGGCAGCGTTTCTTCGAACTAGTTTTACCCATTCCAAAATCTCCGGCTCTCCGGAAGAAAATGGCCCAAGAGGCGCGAAGCGCTCTGTTGAATCGCATGCGGGGGAAGGCTTTTGTTAAGCACTGTCCGACGATGCTGGAGGAGGCTTTAAGGACCGGGAACTCTGGTCCGATCGAGTCTTTCT
>CAZXLU010000158.1:0-3620 GCA_964641875.1 Candidatus Woesearchaeota archaeon
CCCTGCGTAGCCCAATGGTAGAGCGACCGGCTGTAGAATTACCAAGTGCTGTTTTTCAGTACAATGAAGAGTTTCAGCTTGTGGAAACCGGTAGGTTGCGGGTTCGAGTCCGGCCGCAGGGATTTTTTTATTTAATCCTTTTAATTATATTGTTTAATTCTAAAACGTTTTTTGCAGTGTAATCCACATTATTTGAGCTTTCTCTGAATATCTCCTTCTTTCCAAATAGAACATTTATAGTTGTACAGAAAGGATATGCAGTCTTTGCCATTTCTAGATATTTGCTTCTATCATCTACAAACACTAATTTGAATTCTTTGTCTTTTATCTCATTTTCGAGTTTTCCATACTCGGCAGCAGACATTATTGCAACAGTGTCCTTTTTTTCTGTAGCTATTATCTTGTCAAAGTAAACGTTTAGTTCGTTTTCATTTATTTTTTTGTACTGCTTTTCTTCATTTCCAAAGTATTCTGTCAATAATATGTTGTAATTTCTTCTTGCAGATTCTTCTAGGACTTTTTCTATGCCGGTAAATTTTTTCGGCGTTTCATCCAATTTTTCTAGATATTCTTTTCCTATTTCATCTGCTAATTTTATACCCTCATTTGCAATCCAGGCAGAGGCATACTCTTCTTTTAGATCTCCATTCTTAAGATATATATAAAGAAGTGATAGTGGCAGTTGATATGGATAATCATATGCGGTGTGTCCTCTTATCTTTATCCCTTCGTAATCAACTGCTCTTAATTTGTCTATTTCTGTTTCAGAATCAGAATCTATGTTTATAGAGAATTTTTTAAGTTCATTTGAAAGCCTGCTTATGACTTTCTTCTGTGCGTTTTCAAATACTGCATTTGTGTCTATCAGTGTGGAATCTAAGTCCCAAACAACTATGTTTCTGCTTTTCATTACTTTATATGATTAAAACTCCTTTAAATGTTTTGTTTATTTACTTATGAATATGAATTCTTTCCTGTTTTTGTTGTCAAGTCTGCAGAATCCAAACCTTTCAAACTGGATAATTTGCCCTTCTTCTATTTCATCAACAGCTTTTTCTGCAAAACCATCTGTTTCAGTTAGACTTTTCTCATTAAAAGTACCATCAGCATTTAGCAAATCTCCAACCTTTATGACTTTTATAGGCACATTCTGCTCTGTTACCCACTGTATTATTTTTTCTCCCTGTTGATGTTCTTTACTGTGTATTCTGCAGGTTATAAGGTTGTCTTCCTTGTCTACTACTTCAACGCTGTAAAGCTCCTTCAGTCTAAAAGTGTCCCCGATATCAATGGAAGCTACATCCGCTTTATCTATAAAGAATCTAGCATTTGTCTGTATCTCTCTGTAGCCAAGGTTATTTGATGGGTGGAAAGGAAGCTTTGCCTTCTCTTCAATTGCATCTTCAACTAGCAGTTTAATAGGATTGGGAACAAAGAAAAATCTTTTTGCATTTCCGTCTATTATTCTTCTGTTGAATGTGAAAAGCATTTCTAGGCTGTATTCATGCTCAGAAGAAGAATAACCAACTTCTTTTACGAATTCTTTTATAGCTTCGGGCTGTATTCCCCTTCTTTTCATTGAATTAATAGTAGCAAGTCTTATGTCATGCCAGTCTTTTATGTACCCTTGTTTTATAAGCTCCCTCACCTTCCGTTTTGAAGTCAATGTGCCTTTAAAATTGAATCTACTGTATTGTATCAAATAAGGTTCATGAAACCCAAGCTCTTTTCTTAGTTTTTTCTGAAGATTTGCTTTGAATTCATTGCTTCTTAATATGTGGGTTATACCACAGAGTTCGTCTTCTATTACGCTTGCAAAGTCATAAAGAGGCCATAGATTGTAAGGTTTATAATCTGTTTTTATGACTCGCATTATATTTGGATCCCTCAATGATGCATCTTTGTTATTCATATCCCCTTTAAATCTAAAGGTAAGTTCTCCCGTTCCAAATGTTCCTTCTTTTGCTTTCTTCCACAGCAATGTGTTCTCTTCTATTGAATTGTTTCTATGTTTGCATTCTTTTCCAATGTTCCTATTCTTCTTTATCTCATCAGAGGAACATGTACATCCATATGCCTTCCCTTCACTTATTAGTTTTTCTGCAAATTCGTATATCTTCTCCATGTCATCGCTTATGAATTTTTTCTCATCGTATTTTATGCCCAGCCATTTTATGCTCTCTTCAAAGTTCTTTATGAATTCTTCTTTTACAAGATTAGGGTTTGTATCCTCAAATCTTAGCCATAATTTGCCGTTATACATCTCTTTATAAAGGTAGTTTATGGTAAATGACAAAGCATGGCCCCAATGCATATATCCAGAAGGTTCGGGTGGAAGTCTGAGGACTACTCCTTTATCTGCACCTGGCAATGGTTTAAGTCCTTTCTTTTCCTTTTCGTTTTCCTTACTGTTTAAAATATGCATGTCTGCAGCTAGTTTCATTATCTCTTCTTTTGGAAGTGAATTTACATAATTAACAGCTTTTTCAGCCAATGCTTTTAAATCATTTATTTCATTTACAAGTTGTTTGTCCTTTCCTAAAATCTCAGATATGACTGAACTTAACCTTGCTTCCCCATTGTGCATTGCAGCATTTCTTATCGCGGCTTTCTTTATCTCTTCTTCAGATATCATAAGATTTTATTACCTCTCTTTAAATAAAGATATTTGTGTAAATAAACAGCTTTTTAAAGCAGTATTTTCTTAAATAATGTATAAAAGGAGGTACTATGGCAGATTTCGTAAGAAAAAGTTCAGTAAAAGAAGAAGTCAAGAAAGTCGGTAAGGACATGCGTTGCCCTGATGACACAATTGAAGGTCTTGACAAGTTTGTCAAAGAGTCAATCGCAAAAGCAGTAGCAAGGGCTAAGGCTGACGGCAGAAAGACACTTAGGGCACACGACTTCTAAGTGAATTTTTCTTTTTTTATTTTTTTAATCTTTTTATTCTTTTAAATTCATATAATTATCATGGTGGATATAGCTTTGATTTCCGGTATAATAATAATAGCAGTCGCAATAATAACTTTTATAAGGATACTTAAACCTGCTCTAGAGGGCGTAATCGTCATTATCCTTGTATTTGTAGGCAGTGCATTGATATTCCATTCTACTCCAATAATAGGCTTGCCAGGATACAGCCTTCCCGTAAACCTTGGTCCAAATATAGTGGGCGTTTCAACAGGAATAGACAATACAAGCAACATAATAATATTCAATGCCGATTTAGTTTCTATAGACAATTTTGTAGTTTCTTTAAATAATCATTCATTAACTATAATGAATAATGGTACTTCAATACCTCCTGCAAAGTTTGGAGTAGTTATAGTGAAAGGTTTAAAACCTGGGGAAATAAAATTGAAAGCATACTCAAATTTGCTAGGTTTTAATGTTTTAGCTTCTAACTCAACTTATAATTATACAAGCTGAATTATCTATTTTAGATAGAATTTAATTTGCAGTGAGTCTCAGCTGTAACTTAAACTGTTTATTTTTGATTCTAGTTTTGATATATAAGAGAGGTTACACACCGGTGCAGAGTTATTTAAAGTTTCACATATCTGTGCTGTAAGGATGTTTGCTGCTCCTAAAACTGTTTGGCCAAATGATCCGCTTGTTGG
>CAZXLU010000159.1:0-3590 GCA_964641875.1 Candidatus Woesearchaeota archaeon
AATGCTATTGCAGCATATAGAGAAGTAAGTATTACAATGTTTTTAGTAAGTAAAAAACCTATGAAAACAAATAGTGAAAGAATAGAAGTTATGGAGATTATGTATTTACCACCAATTTTCGTAGTTAGATAACCAAAGAATGGTTGTCCAAATATAGCTGGTATAAAGCTTATTGTTAGGATAATACCGGTTAATTCAACTGAACCTGTAATCCTATCGAGATAATCTGCTATAAATGTGACTGTCCCCATCAAAAAAGCGCCTTTCAGGAATATTGGTATGGTGACTTTAAGTAATTTGTTTAATATATTTTTAGGGATAGAACCGTTTACTTTTATCTCATTAGATTTTTTGTAAGGCCTTTTAAATCCCTTTAATCCAAAGAATATTATTATCGCAAGAATCCAAGTATAAACTGATAGAAACTCTAATCCCTTAAACTCTCCAAAAGTAAGTATAAGAAAAGTTATAAAAGAGGGAACTAAAGCTCTCCCTAAACTTCCAAATCCTCCGTTTATTCCCAAAATAGTTCCTAATTTCTTACTTTTATAAGTAAAAGAAAGTACTGATGCGCCTATAGGGTGATAAAACGCTTGGCCAGAACCTAAAGATATTGAACCTAGTACTACAAACAACAAATAGTACTTGGTGTATAATAAACCAAAACCAAATAAGAAAGCTGCAAAACCCTCAAGGGAGATGCCAGCAAAAAGCAATAATTTATCATTATTTAATTTATCAGCCAATCTGCCTATAAATGGGCTCACCACACCATATAGTACGTTATAAAGTATAGCATTAACGCCGAGAAATGTTAAACTAATCCCTTGTATCTTTGAGAAATAGACTATGAGTATAGAAAAAAGTAGAAAATTACCATCATTTGCAAAGTGAGCAAGAGAAGTAAAAGCTAAAGAGCGCTTACTGCTAAAATATTTCTTATACATTTACTTTCTTTCTTCAATTGGTATATATTTTAGATCTATTTCGCCATCATATTCTTCTAAAGGCCTGAAAAGCTTGTTGTTTCTCCAGTATTCTATAACATGAGAAAGCCATCCAACAGTTCTACTGGAAGCGAAAACAGTATCGAAAAACTCTGGTTTTATACCTAGATGCATGTACAATGGGCCGGAGAAGAAATCTACATTCGGCCATATTCCATGGCTTTCTCCCAATTTTTCAATCATCATCTTCTCAGCCTTTAATGCTATTTCTATTAGAGTATTAATTTCTTGATTTGAATTATTAGATACCTTATCCAGATAAGATTTAAGTATCTTTGCTCTTGGATCATAAGTTTTATAAACTCTATGGCCAAAACCCATTATTTTTTTCTTTCCAGCTAGTGCTTCATTTATGTAATTCTCCGTGTTTTCGGGCTTACCAATTTCTTTCATCATCTTAACAGCTGCTTCATCTGCCCCACCATGCAGAGGTCCTTTTAATGTTGCAATTCCTGCTGTAACTCCTGCGTATACATCCGCAAGCGTAGAGCATGCAACTAAAGTAGCAAAAGTCGAAGCATTTGAACTATGCTCTGCATGTAGTATAAACATAATATCTATTAATTTTGCCATTTCTTTATCTGGTTTAGAACCAGTTAACATATAAAGAAAATTCTCAGCATGATTTAATGAATTATCAGGTTCCACTATTTCTTTTCCTTCTTTCACCCTGCTGATAGCAGCTGCTATAGTAGCTGTCTTTGAAATTATCTTTATTGCTTTTTTTATGTTTTCATTTTCATCTGGACTATAAGGTTGTGGATCATCATAAGACATAGCAGACATAGCAGTCCTTAAAACATCCAATGTTTGAGCTTTAGAAAATTTTCTTATTAAATCTTTCATTTCCTCTGGCATAATTCTCTCTTCTTTTAAAGCCTTATCAAAGGAAGACAATTCTTCTTTATTAGGCAATTTTCCATATAATAAAAGATAAGATACTTCTTCATAAGTAGATTTTTCAGCTAAGTCTTCTATTCTGTAACCTCTATAATATAATTTACCTTGTTGACCATCGACCTTACATATTTTAGATTTAGTTATATATACCCCTTGTAACCCTTCTTTTATTTCGACTTCTGACATACTCACACCTCCAAACTTTTTAGCAATGGCTCTATATCCGTTAATGAATTGCCCTTTTCATCAGCAATTTTTTGCGACAACGGAGAATTAATCTTTCTTTCTTGCAACCTATGTTCAAACGTATCAGGATCTTCATTCTGAAAGAATATGCCTGTATGCATATTGTCAGGATCTTCACTTAACAACATCTTTATGGCATTCGTTTTCTTTTCTGCTACTTCTTCTTTATTAGAAGGGTCTTTAACGAAACCATCGTAATCTTGTGGCAGTGGCTTTAAATGAGTATTAAACCATGGGGCAGATGTAAATTCAGGATTGTAAGTTGGACAGCCTTGCATTATATCTACCAAAGCTAACCCTTTGTGTTGTATGGCCTTAACCATTAAATCGGCAAGTTCATTCACTTTATAACTTTGGGCCCTTGCTACAAAATTATAACCTGCCATTATTGCTAGAGCCAAAGGATTAAGAGCCCCATTTATATTTGGTGCAGGCAATGATTTAGTCTTTCTACCTTCAGGTAAAGTAGGGCTGGCCTGCCCTTTTGTCAAAGAATAAACCCCATTATCATGTATAAATAATTTTATGTCAGTATTTCTTCGCCCTGCGCTTATGAAATGGCCTACCCCTATCCCATAAGTATCTCCATCACCACTATCCAATAAGACAGTTAATTCAGGATTTGCTAGCTTTATGCCTTCTGCAAACGGTATTGGTCTTCCATGTAAGGTATGAACGCCATTTACATTTACCAAATGAGGTAGTTTAGAAGAACAACCTATACCAGAGACAATAACTGTTTTATGTGGGTCTAGACCTGCCTTGGCTATTGCATTTTTAACTGCGAGAACAATTCCCGAATCCCCACAACCCGGGCACCAGTCATTAAATTCATTTGAAGTCAAAGTCTTTACATCAATAGCCATTTAAAATCACCTTGCTTTCTCCTTTTATTATTTTATCTAATGCATCTGCAACTTCATCGTATCTAACTAATCTTCCATTATACTTTAAAATTTCATTCGGTATTAAGAAACCTGTTACTGAAGCGATATGCTGTTTTAACTGTGCAGTTATATTCTCTTCTAAAATTACTACTTTTTTTGCTTTTTTAAGTATATCTAAAATTTCCGATGGGAGAGGATGGATTAACTTTATTTGTAAAAGAGCCACGTTCTTTCCATTTATTGCTTCTTTTGCCGCCGCCGATGGGCCTCCCCACGTGACTAATAATAAATCTGCTTTTTCGGGCTCGCCTATTAGTGTAAACTTCTCATCTTTAGTAAGATCTCTAAGTATCTGTTCATATTTCCCATTCCTTTTCTGCATCATTTTTATTCTATTATTAGGATCTTCAGAAACGTGTCCCCATTCATCATGCTCGTCACCTGTCAACCAGAATATTGCATTTGGATTCCCAGGTATTATTCTTTCAGATATATTGTCAGAAGTAAATTTAAATCGTTTATATTGACTGTCTACATTATCAACTAATTT
>CAZXLU010000160.1:0-3550 GCA_964641875.1 Candidatus Woesearchaeota archaeon
CGGATGGCAGGGTGGCGGAGGTGATCCCCCATGGAGTTCCAACATCTATGACTACATCGCACCTGCCACTGTTGGGGAGGGTAATCTCACTCAACAGGAGGCACTCAGCTATTCTGTTGGTCACATTCCAACGGTTGTTCCGATTAGTCTCCCATCCCCCAAAAATGTTTCAGTGCAGGTCAGGTCATATTTCAACGATACTTCTTATGAGTTCCCGAGTTTGGCCGAGTTCAATTCAACATACTATGTTTCATTGATATCTAACATGTCAGGAAGCAATAGAATATATCTTTCAGAGTCGCATGATCTTAAGGTCTGGTCTAAGCTTGAGCCATTCTCTGGGCTTAATAACGTTGATTTTGTCCAGATTGTTAACTCCTCTTCCACTCTTTACATGATTGCACTGGTAGGAAAGGAAATGTCCGTGTACTCAACTACAGATGGCACAACCTGGAACCTGTATTTCCACCAGAATATCACGGGTAACGGAATATATGCATCGGCATCTGGTTCTGATCTTTTTGTCCTGATTAGTACAAAGGAATCGAACGGTTTATACAGCTACATGGTGGAAGAAATATCCAAAGGGAAAGTGGCGTCTTCATTCAGCGTTCCCTTTACTGGTAACTACCATGCTTCCATAAGCGCCTTCGGTTCCTATCTTGCTGTTGCCACGTATAATGGATCAGTATCTAATGAGTCCATATACGTAAATATACTTGCAGACAGTCAGCATAATATTGTTGCAACTGTTTCCGCGAATCACCTGTCCAATCTTACAGGAACTATTGCACTGGCATCAGATCCCGAAGGTAATATTATAATTGCATATACCACAAATGACAGCGGAGTTTATACCATAACTGAAACAAACGCTTCCGCTTTCACAGGCAAATCATTCAGGATTACAACAGTTCTCGTCTCCGGAACAGGTGTAAATGTTAATCCGTACATTTTCTTAAGCAACACAGGAGGTTCCAATTACACTCTTTTGATGGCTTTCCAGACATCCAATGCGTTCCAGAACCTTGCCATGGCCATGAGCACATCTGTAAGCTTCCATCAGGCCCCAACAATAATTCCCAAGGCTCCTCCAAAGCCTGTAAGCTACCTGTTTTACATAATCCTGGGCGTTGTCATCGCTGCAGTCATTGCAATAGCGGCGGGTGTTATGTACAGCATTAGCAGAAAGAAAAAGAAAAATCAGTAATTTCTATCTATAATTTTCAATCCTTTTTTTAATATTGAATTTTTACTATTATGCCTGATTTAATGGTTTTTAATTATATGATATTCCAGATTTGCATAAACCTTTTTTTTACCATTATGATGTTTCATGGAACTTTTAAACATGCGCTTCAACGTTTTGTGGATTCCATATTTAAATGCATATCTTTATTTATTGATAGTAACATCAACAGAATAAAAACGATTAATTGTGGCGTTTCTAAATCCTGATTAGGACGTGCATGGAATAAAAGAATTAAATAGCAGGAATTTGTTACTATCGTTCATGGAATCTAAGCCCCCGACTAAAGGGCCTTCTTCACTGACAAAAGGAAGTAAGATGGCACAAATAATTGTGATTGTTGTTGCTGTTGTTGTGATTGCTGGTGCTGGAATCGGTATCTTTGAACTATCGAAAAGCACTACGACTACTACAACAGTTACCCCTACGCCTTCCAGTAGTTCTGTTACCATAACTGTGTGGGGCTCTGGGAGCGCGGGTGGTGAGTCCGAGGGATTTAACCAATCTCTGACAGCGTTTGAGGCTGCCTATCCAAATGTAACTGTTATTGACAGCCCTGCTGTTGGTGTTGCGAGTACCACATATCTGACTGCAGCTCATGCTGGAACTGCACCTGACGTTTACAGGGATACCTGTGAGAACGGTGCTGAAGCTCTCGTGGCTGGCGTTGCAACAAACCTAACACCTTATCTCAACAGTTCTTATATCAACTCGTTTACCTCGGGAACTATTAAGGACTGGACATATGATGGTGCAATATTCGGAATTCCAATAAACACAAACGGTGTTGCGCTTTATTACAACAAAGAATTTGTTCCGACACCACCGTCAAACACATATCAGATGATTCAGGATGCAATGAATGTTTCGGCAAAAGGATCACCTTACATAGGCCTTCCATATGATCTTGGGGCTGACGCAGGGTACAGATTTGCTGCATGGCTACCTGCCTTCGGAGGAGAGATATATAACTCCACCAACTATCCAGAAATCAACTCTTCTGCCTCCGTTGCAGCTATGTCATTTGTCTGGAACTGGACTGTCAAGGATCACATAGACAAGGTTGGCCTCACAGGGGCAGAGGAATGTGATCTCTTTGAAGCGGGTGATTCAGCATTCTTCATTGACGGACCATGGGCCCAGTCTTCAATATTGAAGGCATTTGGTACTCATGATAACGAGGTGGGAGTTGCACCGCTCCCGTTTGACAATGCAACTGGTAAATGGCCAGCACCCATCTGGGGATCAATAGGTTATGTTATTTCCACTCCCAGAGCCAGTGGAATGACTCCTTCCCAATTCTGGGCTTCCTTGAAGTTTGTGGAATTCATAACAGATAATCAGTCACAGGTCAATCTGTTCAAACTTTCAGGTGATCTCCCCTCGCTCAAGAGCGCCGGTTCGTACATAACCAACCACACATTTAACGACACTCTCATTGGTGGTTGGATCGCCCAGGAGAAACACACACAGACAAGCGGAAACAACCCTCTTCTGGAGTATTATTACAGCAACTTTGACACCGGTGTATCTGACCTTGAGGAGAATTCTTCGACCGTAACGGTTGCAGATGCTGCAACAATCATAGAAAAGGCAATGATATCTGATCTTATAGAGAATGGCTATATGTCAGGTAACGGAGCTGCTGCTGCTTTTGGTATCAATATACTCCCCAGCATGCTGACCAGTTTCTCCCATGTCCAGCCGGAATCACTGATCAATGTGTTTTTGGGTAATTTCTATTCTGCTGACAGCAGTGTTGCAAGGATACTCTAATACCTGATTTTATAGATCCCGCTTATATGCGGGGCAATATCATTTTATTAAACACATTTATTATTTTACTATTTTGATATAATCATAACCGCGTTTTTGTTTTAGTGATATAGGGGATTTTATTACTCTCTTTATACACCTATTCGTCATATGATGTAAAACATATAAAATTTCAATGGAACTTCACCGTAAAAACTATTGATGCCACGTTTAATTTTCGGTTCAGAACATTTCTGTACGATTGGCACCATTAATTCATTGGATCATAGCTGACCGGAGAGCATACGTGACAAGACAAAAGATACACTCGTTCCGTCTTCCAATATTGAGGCCTGCTATGGAGATTTTTCAAGAATTGTGGATAAATCAACAGGTGATATGATGCAGGATTAAAAGTTGAAATGAAATTGATCTTCCGGATGAAGTTGATGATGAAAAAATGTCAGTCTGATCCGGGTTCCTCTGCAAGTCGCAACAAGGGAAGGAGCCTGGTTCTTACACTCTGGCCATATTCGGTTAGTGAAT
>CAZXLU010000161.1:0-3528 GCA_964641875.1 Candidatus Woesearchaeota archaeon
CTGCTGAGTTGTCATTCACTGTGAGAATTACATTAATGATTCCTTCAGAGGTATCATTCAATTTAGGTTCGTTACCGACATTATGTTCAAACGGAACGCCGTTTCCGCCAATCAATTTCTGGACCTCTTCTATTGATTTTTTAGTCATCTTTTGCTGACATGGGTAATTCAAAATCACCAATTTGCTGGCACATGAAGTTAATAGTTTTGTTCTTTCTCTGCCATACAGCGGGTTTAATATAATGAGAAGATCTGAAGAATAAGCATTCTCCAGTTGGTCTGGAGGAACTATTAATTGTTCAACGTCAGGGGCGTATTCGGACAAGACATTAAGAAGGAAACCTCTCAAAGCTTCGGCTTTCCCCATGACGATAGGTGTTTTATTCTCTTTTTTGCAATTTTCCAATATCTCAATCAGACATCTTCCCTTTGGAGTGGGTTTTGTTTCAAATTCCCTCATAATAGAATCTACTTTATCAATTAGTTCCGTGGCTAAATCCCTAGAAGCGTCACTTAAGCCCCATATAACATCAAAAAAAGCTGCTCTCGCTGCCCCAATAGGGTGTGCTATCCACTCGAATCTGCCAATGAGATTCGTGTTTATAGCTCCAGTGAATTCCATTGCCGCATCAAACAAGGCCCTACCAAGATAGTAAACGCGTCTTCCATAACTGCTCGAATCACTTGTCGTTAGACTTGATTTGAATTCAAAAAATTTCTGGTATAGGTCTCTAAATTCATGGTCTTCACCTGTAAGTCTTATTTCGACTGTTTTCTTAATTCCATTTTTATTGATCTTGTAGTTTCTAAGATTATAACTTGTTAAAAATGTGTCAAGGTCTTCGTTGCGAGTATGATGAGAAAATATCTGCTGAGTATCAAGCGGGTCTAATTTACTTGCCTCGACTCGAGGAGGGATCATTTCCACCCCAAATTCAGATAGGTATTCTGCAACTTTATCTAACGGATTTCTAAGGAAAAAAACTGCGGGGATTGATTTTCTGGAAGAATAGGACATTATTGTCTCAACATCGGTCTTGTCTAGTTTAGGGTGGGTCCCAGTCGCCAGATCAACAATTATCAAAGCAATATCATCCAAGTGGTCCCATAAGTCGCTATTGAAGAATCCGGAAAATATCCACCTTGTGCATTTGCGAGGTTTACGCTTAGTTGCTTGCGATTCTCCGGTTCTAACGTTTAATATGTCTCGGTAATCATAATACTTCAACAAGGAGTGGTTTCCCACATTCCCGTGACGATAAACACTCTTTAAGACGATTTCCCACTCATGCTTTCCGCCAATAACAAGATATGAGAACGTTTCAAACCCGAAAAGCAGTGGTATCGCCGATATGATCATCGGATACGGTAGGTAATTACTTTCGTAACTAGGCGAAAAAATGGCGCAGGATTTTCCCTCTTGTAAATGACAAAGTGCCCTAACAGTCTGTTCGATATCCACTTGTGGTACAGCAATGTTGTCTTCTACTAATTCAAACTTCCTTGTATCTTCCAATTTTACATTTTCATCTTCCGAAAAATATACATACGCTTCGACCTCTTTGAAAACCTTTCCTCTTATACTTTCGCAATTTTGATTGATGATTGGGTTATTCACTGAAACTTACCTCGTTAGTCTAAATTCAACGCTTGTCATGCTTTAAAGCTCTCAAACTAAAATGTTTTGCCTCGAAAATTAGTCATGTTGGAATTTCGGATTCTATTTCTCCTATATTCAAAGTTCATGACCTAAACTCCCCCGATTTAACCCCCTGGTTAGACTCCATAACTGGATACATTATGGTCTTATAACCTCTTATGCTTTTCGACATTGTCAAATTTCGAATAATTTTAAGACTGTTCAGTCCATCACTTATATCGCATGAGCAAAAACGCCGGTCCTATCGCTATAACAAAAACTTCAAGAAGAGGCACGTCTCTGTGAATAACATTGCCAAAGGAAGTGGCAGATAAGTTATCAATTGGAGTGGAGCAGTTCCTTGGATTTTATTCAGTTGGTGAAGAAATTGTATTACGAAAAATTAAATGAGTTGGCATTGCGAAAAAAAGGATGGATTCGATTAGTGATCTTCTTCATTCGGATGCTAACAAACCATATCGTTCGGGTCAAAAGAGTGAAAACGTATACATTCATTATCTCCTATCTTAAGAGCCTCAACTAATGGTCCTTGGAACACTACCTCCTCATTTCCGATGCTGTATTTTCTATACACCTCAAATAGTCCGCTTCGAAGATTCTTCCTCAGTGAAAGGCGATGATTCTTTACTTCACCTAGAGGGAGTCCATGCATAGAAGTCTATCTCGTAATTCGCATGGTTGCTGTCGTTTGGACTGATGCCCCTGAACGATTCTTCGCATACTATCATTATAGCTCACCTACACCCTGTTCAATGTGTGAAGAAGAATACCTCATTAACCACTTGCCCTGTCCGATTGGCTGACACTCCCATCCATTGGAGGCTAACTCAATTATTTCCTGCTCATTGCAAACAACCTTGACATCAAACCTGTTTTGCTGGACTCTTGGTCGCTTCAACTCTTCCAGTTGGTTTTCCACTTCAGCGATTTTTGCTTGTAACCCCCAAACTTCGAGAGATCGTATTCCCGCTTCAGAGATATTGAGTTCAGGTATTGCTGCCTGTCTGCGTAAATCTTTCTGAGTTCCTTAACTCTCCTTGCCCAGTATACCCTATCTATTTCGCTAACAGCATGACCCACAAAGAAATCCACGACCTTGTTCTGAACGCCATGGTTTATCATCTGTATTATGAAGAATTTCCTGAATGAGTGTGCTCTTAAGATCCCATATGGCCAAGTGCCATTGAGTCCTGCCTTCTTCGATATTCTGTGGATCATCTCGTTGATCTTTTCGGAATGGATCGCAGAATCCCCCCTTTTTGTTCTCGAGACAAAGAGCGGCAATTTGCCCTCAATTTTCTCCCCTAGATCCTTTCTCCATCTAATGTACGCTTTTAGCATCTCAACGCCATCAGATGCAAGAAATGTGATCCTTTTACCGATTGATTCTCTGTCTTTCTCAGGAAGATACGTAATCGTCAAGGGAACGTTTCCAAGGTCAAGCTCTCTCTGGATGTCGCCCACCTTCATTGTCAGTGCATCGCTGATTCTCAGTCCTGTTTGAGCCAGAAAGATTATGCGAAACTTTTCCTCAATGCTGCAGACATCCAAGATTTTCCTGATCTCCTCAAGCGTAGGTACAAGATCATTCTTCTGCCTCATATGGGCATTTCTGTAATTCTTGACATTGATCATCGCTCCCCTTCCCAACACAGCCGTGAATAACCCTCTCACTGCGCCATCCCAGGAGTTAATCGTCTTTCCCGCATACTGTTCCTTTTCCATGTATTCCCTGAAATCAAGGATCAGGTCTCGGATTCCAGTCCTGTTGTTGTGATCATCATTCTTGAGCTCTGCATCTCTTTTCTTTATACTCGAGTTTCGCAAGCGTTTTTTGACCTGAGGCAGCACAGTAGGCTCTTTCTTGT
>CAZXLU010000162.1:0-3483 GCA_964641875.1 Candidatus Woesearchaeota archaeon
GTGCAACCGAAATTAC
This sequence comes from Candidatus Woesearchaeota archaeon, assembly GCA_964641875.1. Taxonomy (GTDB): domain Archaea; phylum Nanobdellota; class Nanobdellia; order Parvarchaeales; family Parvarchaeaceae; genus Parvarchaeum. The sequence continues at coordinate 17 of CAZXLU010000162.1, forward strand.
AGGTCCGCGGATTCGTGGGAGCCTTTATTGTAGGCTTGGAAGAAAAGTTAGGTAATCATGGCAGCTATCCACCTGCTTTCGGCCTTTCCGGGCGCACATGCACCCATCGACCGTGCCGCATGGCTAAGTTGATTTATGGTAATAGTAAATCGAAAGCCCAAGCTCCAGTTGTAGTTACAAAATAAAGTTAGGTGAATATGGCAGCGATCTGCCGTTCCCGAGGGCTCGCGCACCTGAGTACAGGGCAGAACGCGGACGGGCTTATCTTCTGAGTTCGGAAAGGGTTCAGGAGTTACCCCGTCGCTCTGGCCGCCATATTCGATTCGAAGGTCCGGAATCGAACCGAAATTTTAGGCCAATTGCAGCCTTGGCTGCAATTCCTTCGTTTGATCGTGCATTAATTCGCTTTGCGACACCAGATTTCGCCCGAGTTTAGCGGAGCGCTGCGGAGTTGTTAGTAGCTGCGAGCTGAACACCTCGTTGCCTTGGTGCTTACACACCAGCTCTATCAAACTCGTCTTTTACGAGTACTCTAAGCGGTCTCTTTTCAGGGACGGTTTCGGGCTTAGATGCTTTCAGCCCTTATCCGGTAGCGCGTAGCTGCTCGGCGTGCCTTGCCAGACAGCCGATAGACCAGAGGTGCCGTTGGCTTGTTCCTCTCGTACTAAAACCAACCTGCCCTCAGACCGCAATACACCCCTAACAGATAGTAACCGACCTGTCTCACGACGGTCTAAACCCAGCTCACGATCTCCTTTAATAGGCGAACAACCTCACCCTTGGCCGCTGCTGCACGGCCAGGATGGAAAGAACCGACATCGAGGTAGCAAGCCACCGGGTCGATATGTGCTCTTGCCGGTGACGACTCTGTTATCCCCGGGGTAGCTTTTCTGTCATCTAACGCTCTCACCAAGAGAGCTGAGAGGTTCGCTAAGCCTGACTTTCGTCTTATCACCTCTTGCTATGCGAGGTAACATCAGGCTGACTTATGCCTTTACACTCTTTGTTGGGTTTCCGACCCAACTGAGTCAACCTTAGGGCGCCCTTGATATCTTTTCAAGGGCGTGGCGCCCCACCCAAACTGCCCACCTACCGAGGTCCTCTTCTCAGAGTTAGGGCGGTAGCTTCGAAAGGGTAGTATTCCAAGGGCGACTCCACTCGGACTGGCGCCCGAGCTTCGACGTCTCCTACCTATGCTCTACAATCAAAACCACAACCCAACGGCAGGCTGCAGTAAAGCTCCACGGGGTCTTCACTTCCCATTAGGGGTCTCCAGACTCTGCACTGGAACGTAAGGTTCACCGGGTACCAGCTAGGGACAGTGGGACTCTCATTGATCCATTCATGCAAGCCGCCAATTAAGCGGCAAGGTACTACGCTACCTTAAGAGGGTCATAGTTACCCCCGCCGTTGACAGGCCCTTCTTCCCGTTGAACCGGGTTTTCAGGTACCTGCACTGGGCAGGATTCAGTGATTGTACTAGTCCTTACGGATTCGCAATCACCTATGTTGTTATTAGACAGTTAGAGTCCCCTCGTCGCTGCGACCTGCTTTTTGCAAAGCAGGCACCACTTATCCCGAAGTTACGTGGCTATTTTGCCGAATTCCCTTAGCTAGCATATGCCGACACGCCTTAGCCTTCTCAGCTTGGGGCACCAGTGTTGGATCTCGGTACGGGCTTTCAGCTCCCTTTTCACGGACTCCTGGAATTTGCCAGCTTACGTCATCACGCTTTAATCTGTTTCTCGCCATTACGGCTCTCCGCAGATTTGAGACGCTTGAACATCCAGGCAAGAATGCCTGACATATCCGGAAGTGTTGGTTTTAATGCTGAAAGGTACAGGAATATTAACCTGTTTCCCATTTGGCGTACTCCGATTAAGGTACGTCTTAGGACCGACTGACCCTCGGCTGACGAACATTGCCGAGGAACCCTGGCCCTTACGGCGATCGGGATTCTCACCCGACTTTGCTGCTACTGCTACCAGGATTTTCGTCTCTACGCGGTCCACACCTGCTTACGCAGATGCTTCTGCCCACGCAGAGCGCCTCCCTACTAGATCACCTTGCGGTGCTCCGTGGTATCGGTAATCGGCTTAGCCCCGTCAATTTTCGGGGCCCTGGATCTCGACTGGTGAGCTGTTACGCACTCTTTAAAGGATAGCTGCTTCTAAGCTAACCTTCCAGTTGTTTATGACCCAGGACACCCTTAAGTGTTGACACTTGGCCGATACTTAGGGACCTTAACCACGGTCAGGGTTGTCTCCCTCACGGACTAGAAGCTTACCCCCCAGCCCGGACTGCTGGTCGTCTACGACGACGGCGGTTTTGGAGTTTGACAAGAGAACAGACCCTTTCGGGTCCGGCTTCCCCAATCAGTGCTCTACTCCGCCGACTATCTCAGACCAGGTCATACTGCGATATGTTTCGGGAGGAACCAGCTATTTCCGACCTCGATTGGACTTTCACCCCTAGACGCAGGTCACGAGAGCGATTTGCATATCAACACCTCTAACGATCCTCCACGCAGCTTTCGCCACGCTTCGATCTGCCAGCGCCTAGATCGCCCGGCTTCGGGTCGCATACGGACGACTTCACGCACTTGTATACGTCGCGCCTCTTTTCATGCGCGCCTGTCGCTTTCGCTTCGGCTTCCTCTATATCAGAATTAGCCTCGCCGCCAATATGCACTCCCTGGTTCGTTCTTCAAAACGCATGTTAGAACGCCGGCAATCCCTCTCGTACTGCGGCGTTGCCGCCGTTTCCTTCGAGGAACAGATCCTTAAGCGCCCTAACGCACTATCGCCAGCCAATTTCAGGCTCTTTGCACCTCCCTATTTGGGGTACTTTTCAGCTTTCGTTCACACTACTACTACGCTATCGGTCTCAAGGTGTATTCAGCCTTGGAGGTTGGTGACCCCCAATTTCCCGCGCGAGTTCCGACGCACGGTACTCAAGACACGGCCCCGGTCAGGACAAAATACGACTACGTGGCTCTCACACTCTATGGCAGGCCATTCCAGGCCATTTCGACTTCTCTACCCTGACGTTTGGACCGGCTTATAACACCACATCTCCCTTGCGGGATTCGGTTTAGGCTATTTCCGCTTTCACTCGCCGTTAATAACGGAATCTCGGTTGATTTCTTTTCCTGTCCCTACTAAGATGTTTCAATCCGGGACGTTCCCCATCCTGACGGATTAGTCCGAAGACTAGGATTTCCCATTAGGACATCCTCGGTTCAATGGCTCCATGCGCCTCGCCGAGGCTTATCGCAGCTTGGCACGTCCTTCGTCAGCACTTGAGCCGAGCCATCCCCTGGCTGGCATAAGCAGCTTATGCCCCACTAAACTCAGTGAGCGTCTGGTCGCAAAGCTTGTGCACGGCTTCGCAGGACCGATTGGTTCTCAATCGGACCTCAACCCTTCCACATCGAGTCGGCCTCAATGTGTGCATGATACTTTTCA
>CAZXLU010000163.1:0-3466 GCA_964641875.1 Candidatus Woesearchaeota archaeon
CACGAGAGCGACCGGAGCCTTGCCTACGTGCATTTCTGGCAGATTGAGAGCAAAATTCGAAGAAACTTGGCCACCCATGTCGAGATTCTCGACGACACCGGTGACAGAAATGGGTTCTTCCGCTTTGGCGAAAGACGGAAAAACAAAGACGGTTAGCGCAGCTCCAAACAACATACCACCAAAAACCTTTTTCATGTTCATGTCGTACCCCCTTTTTTGGTAAATGAATTGACAAAAAAACAAACCGGAAACATTAACATTCCTCGTCTTTAATTTTGGATTTTATGAAACAATGTCGTAAGTTGTCTCCATAATATGAATTTCATAAGATATTCGATCTATGGCGCCCTGTATTTCCAGGACGGAGCGAATATCCTTTTCTTTTATGGCCTTTTGTTGCAAATTGATCTTTTGGATCAGGTCCCTTTGAAGCGTGAGATAGTCTTCAATATCATTACGCACGTCTCGGCACTCTTGATACGACATAAATTCTTTACCCTTCCTTTCTTTTCTTCGTGGCCGTCGAAAGTCCTGGCCGTCAAAAACTTTTCAACTCAAGTTGTTAAGAAGGAATAGCGAGACAACAAGAAGGAACATAAAAGTGTTGAGAAAAACCATTGAGCACCCCCCTCTTTTTGACCGTCCAAAATCTCACATTCGAAAATTTACTACAAAGATTATACCACAATATTTTCATGCAAGCAAGCACAATGTGTTTTGTGGGACGACAACAAAGAAGGTCAGACGAATCGTGTCAGGGTGGACGGTCGAAAAATTTCGTCCAGAAAATGGTTACCATTTTCGAAAAAAGAATTTCTTTTTCAGACAAATCTTTACATTCTTTTTTTAAAAGAATGGTTGCCATTTTTAAGAGAGATCGTCGGTCGTCAAAAATGGTTACCATTCCTTTTAAAAAATGGTAACCATTCGGCATTAAATATAAGACAAGTTCTTGTCATTTTGGATAAAATAGAAATTCAAAATGGTAACCATTTCGAGTCGAAAATGGTGACCATGTCAAACTTTGGTGCAGTCCGGGCGAAAATGGTTACCATTCGTCTGTAAAAATGGTAACCATTAGACAGCGAAAAATTGATTAAAGTGTCGTCGGAAATTAAAAAAGTCGACTGGAAAAATGGTAACCATTCGCCCATAAAAAATGGTGACCATTCGTAAGAAAAAAAGGCAGTGGGTGTCTAGTTGTGATTTTACATGAATTATGGTATAATATTTCATGTGAATTTGAGAGATAAGTGCTTAATTTCTAATGTTTTTTACAAAGGAGGGAGCGGAATGGGACGATCTGGGGATTGGGCGATTGAAACTGAGCCAGAGTTCGAGTCGTACGAGGAGTTTATCGAATGGACGACATGTCAGGAGAAAGAGTTTCTGGAGAATGGCGATTTGACCGAAGATATCACGGAGGAATGAGCCATGGAGATATTGACGACGATACATTATATATACTATTCACAGTTTCTTTCGGAAATTTATTTGTCTGCCAGGTCCTTTTTTGCAAGCGGAATCTGGATATTGTCCGGGGGGCTCCTTGGACTTTGGGTTCTGGTTTCTCTCTATTACAGAATTGAGGAATTGGCGACGGGAGATTTCGACTTGTAATATATATATTGCAGCTACCAGCAAGAGTTTTCCAAACCCACACGATTGGCCCCATGGTCAATGGGACGAACATAAAAAGGGCAACCATTCTCGTCAAAAAAAATGGTTGCCCTTTGTCTTTAAATCCTTCAAAAAATGTCGTCTCGCGATTAAATTCCCATTCCGGCGTGGTTTCCAACATTGTCCTTTTTTAAGGCCCCACGATCGGCAAGTCTATGTTTTTTGTTTGTGTTTATTCCTTCTTTATATAAAGGGGAGTCTTTTGACACAAGCTGCCAGTACACGGGTCCGCCGGCATGATTAAAATGTCGAACTCTCATGAGCTCCACGCCAATTTTGTGGTTTTTGAGAATAGTGTTGATTCTTTCTGCCAAAGAGCGCTCGCTTTCCATATACCCCGCTTCCCCAAGTTCCTCGCCCGACGGCACACTTTGGACACCTGTCTTCCAAAAGAATATCAACTATTTCTCTTTGGTTACGTCCACGTGCCGCGTCAAGAATTTCGGATTTGAGTTCTTCATTGTTTTCGAAAAGCTTTTTGAAATCGATTTCCATGTCGGTCCTCCCGGTTTAATAGTGATCGTGTAAAACAACCAATGTATTACTGTAAATAGTATACCACATAATTTGTATTTTGCACGTCTTTTTCTTAAAACATTTCCGCGAATACAGGTGTTTAATTTCATATGAGAAAAAAATTTCATAAGTCATTTTCGCCAAACACTTATAGTCAATTATAAGCCGTGGTATAAGTTACCGTGTAGTCCGATCGTCCGATCCGTCCAGTCACGTCACTCGGAAACCCAGAAACCCAGACCCTTCGCGCCTTGCTCCTTGCCTTTGCTTTGTTCGCGACGACTGGGACGGGGGACGGTGAGGGTGAGATAAGGAGAATGAAGAACTATCAAAGGAATCAAAGGAATCAAAGGAGCAAAAGGAAACAATAAACCCCCGAAGCAAGCCCATTCCATTTAAGTCCTACCGTCATTCTTTCACCCATTCCAATCCCCTTCTCTTGCCTTTGCCATTGCCTTTGTTTCCCCCTGCGGGGGACCCCTATTTTTACACCAAACAGCCTGCACCGTGGGAGCTATTAATAAAAACATTGTTTTGTAATAACTAAGAAACTTTTTGTTCGACGATCCATAAGGGTAATACCATATATAAAAAATTTGTGTTTTTTTCGTCGGAAATCAAGGACTGGCGCGGTAATACCACGGTATTACCAATAGGATCAATGGTGACAGAAGAATATGGACAACAAGTTATCATAGATAAAGGGTAATACCGTGTGGTTGTTTGGTATTACCAATAGAATCAATGGTCTCAGAAGAAGAAACTTTTTAACTATTCATGGATAAAGGGTAATACCGATATCGAAAAATAGAAAATTTTACAAGCAAAAAAAATAAAATAAATAATCGACAAATAATGATTTTATTAAAAATTGAACCGGTAATACAGCCATTTCAGGTTTGTATTGTTGTTTTAGACAATTTTTATCGTCCTTGTTTGAAGGTAAAAAATATGGTATAATCATTGTTGTATGATTTTTGTAAAAAAATATTTTCGAAGTTTCCCGACAAAAAAGAGGAGGAAGTGATATGGCGGATCAATCGGCAACAAATCAATTGACCACAATTTCTTTAAAAGTACCGATCGAATTGCTTTCTGAGATAGACGCATTAACAGAGAAAAAGTCTATGTCACGGACTGAATATATGGTGAGTCTTGTAAAGAAGGACATTCTTGGAGATATCGGTTCAGTTAAAAATGAATCGAATGAATCAATGGAAGAGGAGGACGAAAAAGTTGTTTCGACCGTCGATCCAGAGCAGATCGAAAA
>CAZXLU010000164.1:0-3440 GCA_964641875.1 Candidatus Woesearchaeota archaeon
CGTTCTATAGCTGGTTCGGACTCGATAACCCACTGATGTATGCCGCTCACAAGGCAGCTGGAGGGATGACTAGCGTTTACCGACAGATAGGAATCGGTTGCGAGCAGGTGTTTCGCCTCGTACTGCAGGATGCGCTAGGTATCTCTGCTGAGTCCTCTCGCTGGTCATACGAAGTGACCGGAGCCAACAACAAGAAGCGGAAACTTCACCTTGATGGTCGAGTCCCATTCGGCGAAGTGGCGGATACCGCTGCGCAGACGCGATTCAAGGAATGGATGAAGGCGGCGGCCGATGATGTTGGCGTAGTCGATACTGTTTTCGGGTCTTTGACTGGAGCCGTCTTCGAAGTGCGCCAAGGCTACAAGAGCAAAGATTCCAAGCGTCAGAACGCGGACATTGCTAATGCTGCCACAGCTTATATAAAGGGCTATCTCCCGTGTGCTGTCATCCTCTCAGGCCAAATCGACGGCGACATCCTCAACCGATACCGTTCCGAAAAGTGGTCGGTTATGACTGGTGCGGTTGACCTCAATGACCCTCTCCATTCGACATACGCCTTCATGCGCGATGTTGTCGGATATGACCTTTCCGCCTTCTTCCAGCGAAACTCGAAGGTGTTGCGTGAGGAGATAGATATCGTTCTCAAAGCCCTTTTGGCCCCGGAGACCAAATGACGACCCTTGCTATCCCTGAGCCACTGCGCCAGCGCGCGGACTACACGCACAAGTACAATTTGAAGACCGGGCGGCATGGATGGCTTCGCCTTACACCCGCCTACTCAGTGCGCGTTGTCGAAGAACTGATGGACCACACGCGCGGCCATCTGCGGGTGCTCGACCCCTTCTGCGGCACAGCGACCACTGCTCTGAGTGCGGCCTATCACGGGCACGACGCAGCGACAACGGACATCAACCCCTTTCTTGTCTGGCTCGGCCAAGCCAAGACCGATTATTACTCCGCCGCAGTATTGAGCCGCACTCGTGACGCATGTGCGCGCGTGCTTGACCAAGTGCGCTGCAACAAAGGTGAACCGGCCGCAGCACCTCCAATCTACAACATCGAACGGTGGTGGCCGTCGGCCACCCTTGCCTTTCTGTGCAACTTACAGAAAGCCATCAGCGACAGCACGGTCGAGGGATCACAGGAGAATACACTGCTTAAGGTGGCTTTCTGCCGCACTCTCATAACTTGTTCGAATGCTGCCTTCAATCATCAGTCAATGTCGTTCAAAGACGTGCCGCAACTTGATCTTGACGCCCAGGCCGACTATGCAGACTTGTTCAAAACTGACCTTTCCTTTGTACTTCATGGCGCGAGTGAGAATCCTGAAGGGGATGTGCAGATTCTTCTCCAGGACGCGCGTGCGCTTGATGAACTGGATATTGAACTTTTCGACCTAGTAGTGACCTCGCCGCCATACGCTAACCGAATGTCTTACATCCGCGAACTGCGCCCTTATATGTACTGGCTCGGTTTTCTCACAAACGCCCGTGAGGCAGGAGAGCTTGACTGGCTCGCCATTGGCGGAACCTGGGGCATTGCTACCAGTCGACTCAACGAATGGCAGCCACGTAAGGGCGCCTACACATCGCCCGAGCTTGAAACCACCCTTGCCAAGATAGCCAACCCCAATAACGCAAATGGTGCGCTGTTAGCTACCTACATTCACAAGTATTGCGTTGACATGGGCGCGCACTTCGGCACCCTGCGGCGAAAACTTGCACCGGGTGCGCGGCTTCACTACATTGTCGGCAACTCAACGTTCTACGGCGAACTCTTGTCTGTTGAGCGCATCTACGCCCACATGATGCAGGAACTTGGATTCACGGATGTGAACATTCGCCCTATCCGCAAGCGCAACTCGAAGAAGGAGCTTGTCGAGTTTGATGTGTCTGCGCGCTGGATTCCGTGAGACACAGTTTAGCGCTTGCACCACTTGATCATGTCAAAACGTCGGGTTTCCTACAGTTTTCATTACAACGCGGACGCTTGGCGGACTTCCGGGTTCGCAATCCTCCCTGAATACAACGCCGCTCAGTTACCGTACATGGACGCCCCCGGTATGCCAAGTTTTCAATCGATGACAGCCAGAAGGAAAAGATTGCACCCGTACATTCGGACTTTTGATGCGACTTTTGGTCGCTGTCCCTGATGGGATGTGCTGGTTGGCTCCTCAATCGCGTACTCGCACTTGATGTGCTTGGTAACTGGCGGGTTTTGCCAACCACGGTCTGACCTGTCTTGCCATCATGTCATGATCGCCTGGGCAATCGGTGGTTTGATTCTCCTGTTCTGTGTTGATCTTATTCCAACCGCTCTGATTACACAGCCGTGTCTGCGGCTATGTAATCAGAGCGGAATTCTCGGTCGTTAGCCAGTAACGCCCAGACAATCCGGGCATTCTTGTTGGCCAGTGCGACAGCTGCTATGTTTTTGTTGCGACGCTCCGGCAATTTATGCAGCCAGCCATCCTTGACCACCTTCTGCTGAGCCCTGAAAATCACCGCTCTCGCACCATGGATCAACAAGGTGCGCAGGTAACTGTCGCCACGCTTGCTGATGCCCAGCAGATTAGATTTTCCGCCACTGGAGTGTTGCCGGGGAACGAGACCCAGCCAGGCGGCAACTTGCCTTCCATTGTCAAAACTCTTCGCATCGCCGATCGTAGCGACCAAGGCGCTTGCCGTGATTGGACCAATGCCCGGAATCTTCTCGAGCTTGCGGCTGAGATCATTAGACTGGTGCCAGGTTTTGATCTGACCCTCTATCTCGGCAACCTGTCGATCAAGTTCCTTGAAATGATCCATCAGTCGCTGGACCAAAGACCGGAATGTGCCGGTCAGATCATTCGAAGCATCTTCGAGTAACTCGGGAACCATCTTGGCAAGGTTGACAATGCCCTGAGGAATGATAAGGCCGAATTCACTGAGCAACCCGCGGATCTGATTAGCCTGCGCGGTGCGTGCCTTGACGAATCCCTGGCGCACACGGTGAAGCGCCAGCACCGACTGCTGTTCCTTGTTTTTGATCGGTACAAATCGCATATTCGGTCGCGCCACCGCTTCGCAGATCGCTTCCGCATCCGCTGCGTCGTTCTTATTGGTCTTCACATAGGGTTTGACATACTGCGGGGCCATGAGTCGCACCGTGTGTCCAAACCCCTCCAACTTGCGTGCCCAGTAATGCGCACCGCCACACGCCTCCATCCCGATCAGGCATGGTGATAAATTGACAAAAAAAGCGGTGACTTGATTCCGCCTGAGTTGCTTCTTCAACACGGTCTTGCCAAATTCATCGACGGCGTGAATCTGGAATGAGGTCTTTGCCAAGTCAATGCCAACTGTCGTAATCTTCATGGTGGACGCTCCTCTCGGTTCAAGTGGTGAAATTAACACCTCCACTTTGGCACAAAATGCCGCTGCGGGTGGGGGCGTCCATCC
>CAZXLU010000165.1:0-3433 GCA_964641875.1 Candidatus Woesearchaeota archaeon
ATTTTGATATATATATATATATATAATATTATTTTGGAGAAATTATGGCTTTTATTAAAGTAAATTTGCCATTCGGCGATAATAAAATTCGTGCTGAGGTAATATCAACTTTTGAATTTAAACAAGATGTTTCGCAAATAAATCGGAACGGACTATTAAAAGCTTTAAATTCGATTTATTTCGATAATTCTTTAAATCCGTTTTCGGTACGTCTTACGGCAGAAGATACGCAATGGACAGCTTTAATTCCAGCAGGTTCGCAAGGCTGGCTTTCCTGCGTCGCGACTATAAATTCAATTCTTTCAGCAACCCTTATAGATACTACTTTATTGCCTGTTTCAACTAATAATACGGAAGTTCAGGACGATATATATCCCCAAAATACTTTTTTATTCAATCAAATTTATATAAACAATAATACGAGTACAACCAGTAATTTTCCTGTACCTTGTAATATATTTTTAAGCGATTCTTATCATCAAAACGAAATTTCATATCCTGAACCGCCATTAATTAATAATTTAGGCGGTGAAATATCTTTAAACTCTGTAAAAGTAAATAATTTAGCAATATATTATTTTTCTATTTCAGGCACTGTTATTTCGGTTAATTTAAATATTACACCAACAACTTACACTAATTTTTATTGCACGAATATATCGGGTATTATATCGCCCGACGCGACTTTAGCAGTAGCTGGAATCGAAACAATATCTACTAATATATCTGGCACTATTACCAGTATTTTTCAATTTCCCTTACAAACGACGCCATTATCTGGGGTTGGTGTCCAGTTTTCGATTGAAAATATTGGAACAATAGTTGAGGGATCAGCAGCGGGACAAATTCCTTCTATTAGTATCAGCACTGCTTTGGCGAGTGGAACAATTTCAGGTAATTTAAGCGGATATTTTTATCCCTCAAATATACAATAATATAGGAGAATAAATATGGCAGCACCTTATAATGCCGAATTTCCGCAGTTGATAGGAAATAACGATGTGGTAATGGCAAAAAGACTTTCAAGTCTATGGAATGGGTCCATCACTGGAACACTTATTACGGCAACTTTAATTCCAGCTGTATCAACTTCTTATGTTTATATAAAAGGATTGTATCTACATCTCTCAATGAACGCCACTTTGGCAACCGCTGGTCAAAACACTATCACAATAGATGTGGGAACAACCGTAATTTTTCAAGATATAGTATATATTCCCGCGACGGCAATAACTGTGCCAGAATATAGGGTGCAGATTGATAATTTTGAATATGTATCAACCGTCGCTAATTTAGCCGTAACCGTCAATATTACTACCGCATTGGCGAGTGGAGTTTTAAGCGCGGCGATAAAAGGCGGATATACTACACTTGCTCTGGGGCAATAATTAATGGGAATTTTAGATAGGATCAAAAACGAAGAAGGAGAACTTATCGTAAAGCAAGAAAAAGTCGATTTATCCATTCAGGATAAATTATATGCGAAAGTTCTGGGCTCAATTTCTTATGTTTATATAAAAGGATTGTATCTACATCTCTCAATGAACGCCACTTTGGCAACCGCTGGTCAAAACACTATCACAATAGATGTGGGAACAACCGTAATTTTTCAAGATATAGTATATATTCCCGCGACGGCAATAACTGTGCCAGAATATAGGGTGCAGATTGATAATTTTGAATATGTATCAACCGTCGCTAATTTAGCCGTAACCGTCAATATTACTACCGCATTGGCGAGTGGAGTTTTAAGCGCGGCGATAAAAGGCGGATATACTACACTTGCTCTGGGGCAATAATTAATGGGAATTTTAGATAGGATCAAAAACGAAGAAGGAGAACTTATCGTAAAGCAAGAAAAAGTCGATTTATCCATTCAGGATAAATTATATGCGAAAGTTCTGGGCTCAATCGCTAATAGGATTTTAGACAAAATATTGCCTATGTTAGACGAAAAATTTATTGGCAGATATAAGGATATAATGACCGAAGCGTTGGACGGTAGCGAGAAAATCCTTGGACTGCCCGAAAAAATGGAAAGAATAGAAAAAAAATTAGATAAACTTATAGAGGAACTTAAAAATGGAAAATAACGAAACCGAAAATAAGGAGGAAGAATGGAAGACGGAATTAATGAATTTGAAAACGGATTGGGAGAAGACAAAATCGGAACTGAAGGATATAATTCAGTTTCGGAACGAATTCTTAAAAGAAAAAAGAAAAAACGAAATTCAAAGGAAGGTGAAAGAACGGAAAATAGCGATTCAAGCGAAAAAACAGACGCAGAATCAGAATTCATCGGAAGTGCAGATGCCGCAGGAACAGGCGAAACCGAACATCGCAAATATAAAAAGCACAGACAATCATACAGAAAAAACGCAAAGGAACTGGAAGAAGATTTAGAATTCTTTTCCGATTTTTTTGAATGGACGCATGGAGGGCTTGCTTTATTAACAAAATCAGACATTTGGAAATTAGACAAAGATGAAGCCGATAAATTATCTGGGGCAATTGTAGCCGTTATGGCTGGCGAGGATGTGCATATTCCTCGAAAAGTTAAAGGATACCTCAAATTAGCAAGTGCAATAGCCTCAATTTATGGTCCGCGTATTTATCTATTCCGTGAGGAAATTAATGAGAAAAAGAGAAAAAAAGTGGTAAATATCAATGCGGCTACCCAATAATACCGAAAGATTAACTATTATAGGAAAAACGGGAAGCGGCAAGACCCATGCGGGGTTATGGCATTTATCCGTTAGGGATTTTAAAATCCCGTGGGTTATTTTTGATACAAAAGACGCGGGAGATTTTATAGAAATAGAACATATCAATGAAATAAAAATATCTAAACCAAAAATAAAACAGGGTTTGAATATAGTTTATCCAATTTTGCCCGACGAAATGGAAGAAATGAATGCCCTTTTATATTTAATTTGGCGTCAAGGAAACTGCGGAGTTTTTATCGATGAGGCTATGGACTTTGGAAAATTAAACTCCTACGAAAAAATTCTAAGACAAGGAAGGGGCAAACAAATCCCAGTTATTCAACTTTCGCAAAGACCTTCTAATATTACCCAGCTTGCCTTTAATCAAACCGAAATTTTTCAAATTTTTTATATACAAGACGATAGAGAAAGACAACGCGTCAAAGAAATGACGGGTATCCCAAAACAAAAAATAGCTTCTCTTTCAACCTCTCAAGAATCTCTATACTATTCATCTTATAACAATTCCCTTATCACCCTACTACCTCTCCCTTCCCACGATATTATCGTCGATAGAATTAATGATAAACTTTCCCTTAAAATAATACATCTCTAATTGCACAATAAATAATCAACATTTACAAACTCCAATAAAAACGCTATCTTACACACGGAGAATTAAACAACCTTAAAAAGAATTAAACAGCCTGCAAACCCTCTATCCACAG
>CAZXLU010000166.1:0-3403 GCA_964641875.1 Candidatus Woesearchaeota archaeon
CTTTGTTTTTTTTTTATTATTTTTTTTTTTAATAAATAATTTTTTTTTTAAATTTGTTTTTTTTTTTATTATTTTTTCTAAGTCTTTTTTTCTATTTATATATTTTTTTTAAAAGTTAAAAATGGTGGCAGAAGAAGCAGAAAAAGAAAACCAAGGAGATTATGAACAAAAATTTATTTATCCATTAATTTTACCATTATCGCCAGTTGAATTTGTAGAAAAAATGGATACATTAGCCAAATTAAATGCTTTTTTATTAACAATGAATGGAGTAACTCTTGAACAAGTAAAAGAAGATTTAAGAAGAGAATATGGTGAAAAAATCAAAGAAATAGAAGAAAAATTAAATAATTCTAAAGCAGGATAATTTAAAAAATGTTAAATTGTTATTGTTGTGGTAATTTAATTAATGATAAAGAGCCTGGTTTACAGGGAATAAAATTATTTAATACTGTAATTGTTTGTGATAATTTTTGTGCTGAATTATTTCATTTACTTTTTAAAAAACATTTGCATAAGCCAAGATCACTTAGAGAGGCATTATTATTAAGGGAATTAAGACATAGTATTTCTAAAAAAATAAAAAAAAATGATGAATATTTTTTAAAAATTCTAACAGAAAAAATTAAATCAAAAAAATAAAATGGAAGAATGTAAATTAATGGAACAAGTGAAATTTACTGCTGATGAAATAGGTGCTGCTGATAAAATAGCTAAATTTCATTTTCAAAAAACTCATAATGCAGTTGTACATATTGAAATTAAAACTGATAAATTTGAAAAAATTAGAGAGCAATGGATTGATTTATGTTTATTACTTACTAAAATACTTCATAAATTGGAATTTTCTTCTAACTAATAAATAATAGTAATTAATGGATAATTCTACAACTTTAATATTAGTTGGAATAGGAGGAATTGGAATATGGTATTTTTTTTTTAGAAATGATTCAATAAATGATTATAGAAATACACCTGAAGGAAAATTTTTAATTAAATGTATGAAATTAAATGGTGGAATGTGGGAAGATGATGGATGGGTTTATTGTTATGATTATACTGATGATGGAACTAGCTGGAAATTTAATAAAAAAACTAAAGAAGAATTAAAAGTTCCACAATTAGAAGGAAAATATAGAGAATTTGTTCAAATTTGTAAACAATATAAAGCAGGAATAACTGATAATGTTAATAATGTTAATTGTTATTTTTATGATACTGAAAAAGGAGGTGAATTAATATATAATGTTGCATTAGAAAAGAAAACAGGTAAAATTAGTTATATTCAAGATGCTCCTACTGGTTGGGAAAAACCTGAATCAACTTGGAATAATGAAGATAAAGATTATATAGCAAAATATTTACAAGCAAATAATTCATCTCATTGGTATAATCAATTTGCAAGTAAATGTAAAGAAAGTGGAGGTGAATTACTTTTACATAAAAAATATTATGTTGATGGTGAAGGAAGTTTAAATTATGTTCATTGTAAAAAAAACAATGATTTATTCCCTAAAGATAATGGTTCCTTTAATTTAGATAGAGGTGATGTAATTCACAGACCCAATTAAGTTTCTAACAATTAATTAAAAATATAAAATGACAAGTTTATTAACAAGTGATAGTACTTTTGCTAATATAATTCAAATTGGTGCATTATTTTTATTAGGAGGAGAAATTTATTGGATTGCAGATAATACTCCACCTAGTCAAAGAAATATCAATAATTTAATAGTTTCAATGATTAGAGATTTTTTTAAATTTATTTTTGAATTAATAGTTGATTTATTTAAAATGATTTTTTCAGCAATTGGAGATACTATTAAAGATTTATTGCCTTGGTAAAATTCTAAATAAATATTAACAAATGAATAGTTTAAATAATTTTGTTGAATCTTTTAATAGAACAGTTTATGATTTTTCCACTTTAGCAAAATCAGCAGGAGTAATTTATATAGGTTTTGCACTTTATGAATATTTTTCTGCTAGTGGAACAGATAAAGAATGGCAATTTAAAAAAGCATGTGAAAATAATAAAGATACAATTTATGAAAATGAAAATTTTATTTATTGTTACAGTGAAAATGCTAAATATATTAATGCTTCTTTTGATAAGAAATTTCAAGCTGGAGAAGATTTTAATTGGTCTTATTTTGGTGATAAATGGAAAAAATTTTTTGGTGATATTTAAATTCCCCCCTCCATTAAAATTTCCACCTCAAAATCAGTTCCACAAAAAAGTTGATGTGTTTCAAAATCATTATAATTTTTATTACATTCTGAACAAGTAAAAAATTCTTTTTTTTTGGAATTAATTGAAGATAAAAATTTTTTAATATTTTTTTTATATTGTTTTTTTTCTCTTTTTTCCATTATTCTTTCTTTTTCAATTGGAATTAAATATTCAGGTAAACCTTCAAATTTACTTGGGTGAATAAAATTATCAGGTTTTTTTTTTCCTTTCCAATTTTTTTTCTTTTTTGTTAACCATTTACTTTTTCTTAGAAAATCACTTTCTAGTTCATTAATTATAGAAATGGGATTTTCTTGCATTGAATGTGGAAATGATAATATTGAAAATTTTAAATTTGAATTTAATAATTCGATATGTATGAATTGTGGAATTGTATTTGAAAATTCTAATATCTGGGAAATGTTTGAGAGGGAAGAACAAGAACCACAAATTGAATCACCTCCAATTAAAAAAAGAAAATTTGGTGAAAAAAATTCATATAAAAGAAGAGTTCATTTTATGGAAAGGTTTAGTCAATTTTTTAGAAAAGAACCTGATTTAGATTTTGAAGATAAAAAATTAATAAAAAAATATCATGAGAAATATTTACAAGTTAACCCAATTTATAAATCATTAGTTGAAAGTGGTTCAATTACTAAAAAAGATATTCAAAATTTATTAAGATTTATTGATAAAAAAGAAAATTCAAAGAAATTTTGTAGATTATACTTGGAAAAATGGGTTTCTATTGCTTTTGAAATTTGTTGGGTTAGAATACCTCATTATACTGATGAAGAATATGTTAAAGTAGGATTAGAATTATTAAAATTTAGTAATTTATGGGATGAATTATATCCACCATCCATTAAAACAAATAAAGAAGAATGGTATTTTCCTAATAGAAAACATTTTCCAAATATAAATTTCGCAATTCAACAAATTCATAATTATTTAGGTTTAGAAAAATATAATAAATATTTTCCTATTCCAACTACAAATCATTCATTAAAAAAATTAAAATATTATTGGAATTTATTAGAAGAAAAAATGGGTTATTCTAAACCAAAATTTAAACAATTAACTATTTCTAATTTTTGTAATTTTAAAAATGGAAAATAAAATTCATATAAAAAAATCACATCAAGGTTTATTACATAAAAATTTAGGAAT
>CAZXLU010000167.1:0-3336 GCA_964641875.1 Candidatus Woesearchaeota archaeon
CATGATATATCTGATTAATATTTTCCCTACTGCTCCTAAGGGGGCGGTAGATGAAGTGAATAAATGGGAAATTCTACTTTTATATTTATAGATGGGCATTATCTAGATTTAGTTATAAGAGAATTATCTGTTCAGAAAGTAGATTATTATAAATTATCTAAAGAGCTAGCCAAGGAACAAAAATTATGGTGGGAGAAAACATACTATTATTTCGCACCCCCTTATCAAGGGGATCCACCCACTAAAGAAGAAGCAGATAGGCGAGCTAAATATGATAGATATATTAGTATAATTAAAAAATTAAAGAACTTTGTTGTTAGAGAGGGTAGATGCCAAAAATTACCTGATGGATATCACGAAAAAGGCGTAGACACCCTTATTACTATTGATTTAATGGATACATCTTTTCATAATGAAATCAAAAACATAATACTAATAACCGCTGACACAGATTTTGTTCCAATTATCAAACGCCTTAGTGAAAAACAGATAAATACCATTCTTTATTATTATAGTGATAGGATCAGGAATTCAAAATTCTCTCTTTCTAATGAATTAATAGAAGCATGCTATAAATCAATCTTGATAAGTAGGGATATACTAGAAAAAGCAAGATTAACTCCAAAAACTAAAAATTAGTTTATAAGAACTAGATATTGTAGTAAAGTATATATTATTTTACCTAATTAATACCTTTAAAGAAAAGCGAATGGCTATACGCTATACAAAACTAGCTACGTTTTCTGGGTGCAAGGTTTAAAGGCTTAATCTGCTTATGTATTGTTAGCGTAGACTATGATTATGGTGATTTGTTATGGAAAATACACTTTATTATGGAGATAATTTAGAGATACTTAGAAAATATATTAATGATGAAAGCGTTGATTTGATTTATTTGGATCCACCTTTCAATTCTAAAGCAAACTATAATGTACTTTTCAAAGATGAAAGTGGCGAATCGAAGGCCCAGATACAAGCCTTTACAGATTTCTGGCATTGGGACGAAGAATCAGCAAAGACTTATGATTACTTAGTAATAAATCCGAATGTACCTGCTAAAGTATCTAACTTAATTTCGGCTTTGCATAGTTTTCTAGGACAAAATCAAATGAGTGCTTATCTAGTAATGATGACAGTTAGGCTAATAGAATTGCACAGAGTGCTTAAGAACACCGGTTCATTATATCTTCATTGTGATCCAACTGCAAGCCATTATATAAAAATAATTTTAGATGCAGTGTTTGGGGAAGAAAACTTCATAAATGAGATAGTATGGAAGAAAACCAATAGCCCAAAACCACAATCTGAAGGTTTTGGAAAGCAGCACGATATAATATTTTTTTATTCAAAATCAAAATCTCAAAATTGCTTTAATAAAATTTATAAAGAGCCCGAGGATGACTATTTAAAATCTTTTATGTACGATGATAATGATGGGAAAGGAAAATACCAGTCAATTGCTTTATCAAACAAAACAGGGATAGGCGGATTTGCAAAAATGAAGGTTTGGGAATGGCATGGAGTTAAAGCAAGGTGGATATACTCAAAAGAAACATTGGATGATTGGTGGAATAAAGGCTTAATAATAAAAACTAAGAATGGCTATAGAAAAAAATATTATTTAAGTGAAAGCAAAGGGCAGTTGGTTTCTGACATTTGGGTTGATAAAGAAGTTGCTCCATTACAAGGACTTGCAAGAGAAAAGTTAGGATACCCTACACAAAAACCTCTTTCTCTATTAGAAAGGATAATATTGGCTTCGTCTAAAGAAAATGACTTTATTCTTGACCCATTTTGTGGTTGCGGTACTGCAATAGATGCTGCAGAAAAATTAAAAAGAAAATGGATAGGTATTGACATAACTCATCTAGCCATAAATTTAATAAAAAGGAGGATAAGAGAAAGATATCCAAACTGCAAATTTGAAGTTGTTGGAGAGCCGAAAGATGTTGAAGGTGCGAAAGACTTAGCTCTAAAAGACAGGTATCAGTTTGAGTGGTGGGCATTGTCACTTATAGATGCAAGACCTGCAAATGATAAAAAGAAAGGAGCAGATCAGGGAGTTGATGGCATTATACTGTTGCAAAATCCCAATATGAAAGAACCGATAAAAGCGTTGGTGCAGGTAAAAAGTGGGCATGTAAAATCTGATATGGTAACAGCACTTAAAGGGGCTATGGAAAGGGATAAAGCACAATATGGGATATTTATAACTTTAGAAGAGCCAACACAACCTATGATAAAAGAGGCTTTAGAGAAAGGATTTGAAACGGAACCATTAACAAAGGAAAAGATACCGAGAGTAGAAATAATAACAATAAAAGAATTGTTAGAGGGCAAAATGCCTAAGTTGCAACAGGTTTATAATAGGATAAATATATCAT
Organism: Candidatus Woesearchaeota archaeon; assembly: GCA_964641875.1. Classification (GTDB taxonomy): domain Archaea; phylum Nanobdellota; class Nanobdellia; order Parvarchaeales; family Parvarchaeaceae; genus Parvarchaeum. Next base: position 2,385 of record CAZXLU010000167.1, read on the forward strand.
ATCAAAAAGCGGAAAAAGATAAAACTAAAGAGGAAAAAGGTTACTATAAAAAACTTTGAAATAATTAGGATAATGATTGCATGACGCATTCAGAAAGTGATTTTATAGAAATAATAAGAGCCATAATGGCATTAATAGTAGTAGGTTTTATATTCTATATTTTTTATGTTACACCCACATTATTACAACCATACTTTCAGCATTTCGTAAATCAACTTTTAATTGACACTGTAATTATTTTAGTAATAATTATTATTGCATTTGCAATTCTTAAAAAACTTAATATTATTTAAAACCATAATGATTTATAATTTGTTTTTATTGCCTCTATAAAATCTGTTGAAGGATGTAAAGATTTACTTACAACATTTTCCATTTTGTTTATTCTCTCAAAATTAGCAATTGCTGGAATTAAGAAAATAATTAACATAAACACAAAAATTATAATTATAATGAAGCTATATAAGTCCAAAGGTATGTAAGCGAGCATTCCTACTATGAGTACTATAAAAATCCCACTTACAAATAAATTCCAGCGGCCATGCTTAAATATAATTTCGCGATCAATAAAATCATTTTCGAATTTAGATAAAATATTTCTATTTTCTATATTGTCTATATTATTTTTATATGCGTCATTAATTAAATTTACAATCTCTTTATTATTTTCTAATGTCTTTCTGCTTCCCTTTAAGATTTCATATACAAATACCAAGATAGTGAATACTGCAGCGATGATCACAAGAATTCCGTTGAATAATCCAGATAGGTCCAAAATTAACACCAATGTATAATATAATAGTACTAATAATGGTATTAATAATTGAGAGTTATTTTTATTATTTTTGCCATTTTTCTGTCTGGGTGGTAGTGCTTTGTGAATATCTTTGTTTGTTAGCCTCATTTTCCCACCCTTTTCTTCAATGAAGCTACTTCGCTTAATGCTATGCTG
>CAZXLU010000168.1:0-3331 GCA_964641875.1 Candidatus Woesearchaeota archaeon
TTGATTGTTATATTGATGAATTTGAGTGTGTCAATAAGCATTATTATTTAATCAAAGTTTACATTGGGGACCGGGGAATCCTATCAGAGTTTAATGGCACGTTTTTGGAATTAAGGGATGCCCTTGCAACGGAAATAAAATTAGAGGCAGAAGATAAAGTGACATGTCCTTACTGTGGACGTAAGATTGTAAGATTTGTAGCCATGAATGTAATAAAAAACTGCGATTGTGGGGCAAGGATTGTGGTCAGCAACTATGGAGTAACTAAGGGAAATGTCATTTACGAGGAGAGGAGGGTATCCTTCAGGAAACCGGAGAAATCTGATTAAAGTTTTAAACGAGTGGGTTTTCATGTCTCAATTAAAGTGAGCTCCCAGTTATCAGATAATACATCGGCTTTACCTCAAAACCTTATTTAAATGGACTTAAAGAAAAGGCTCCAGCTATTGTTCATATAAAAATGCCTGTGTACCTAATGGAATTTAATCCAATAATGTAGCCGATACCTTTGCAAGACTAAATATAACCTATGAATCGGGAATTCTCAATGTTTTATCAAGAAACTATATAAAATGGGTTTGTGCGATATTTGTACCGGTTCGTGAGTGCTCTATTAATATTCTGGTCAGGTTGTTACTTCTCCCTGGATATGTATTGATTGGGAAATATACTTTATATATTAAGATAAATACCAGTTAATTCTTTGCCTTTCTGTACGCGCCTAAACCGCCCTGTATAATCAGCCTAACAATTGCTGCAATTGCAAACAAAACGCCGATTGCTACTGACCCTCCCCAGAGGAAAGGTTCAACACCATAAGAATAGGCCATTATTCCAAATATGAATAGAGTGATTCCGATTGCTAGGCTCATAATGCCAGTTCTGAAAAACCATGGATATTCCTTTCCGAAAATAAACAAAATGGAGATTCCTATGAATAAAATGGCAAATACAAGAGGAAGCAATATTGGCAATGCGGATATAAACGTTCCATTATATTTTATATGCCGTGACAGAAATACTGAAAAATACAACAAAAAACATGCCAGTACATAAGAAATTATGGATTCATAAGACTTTTTATTGCTGATTATATCCCACATAAGATCTCTGCTTCCTCTGTTCATTATGAAATATCCCTTCCATCCTTCCATTTGTGTAGCGTATCGAGCCTATAGCCAGACGTGGTGGATTTACCATTTAAGTTCCATCGTATTTTAAAAGCCTATTTGCAAGTTTCCTTATTTCCTTTCCGTCCCTATTGTTAGGATAATCCGACGAACTTAGAATGGATTTTGCCTCCTCCAAATATTGCCAGAATTTATCCTGATCTTTATCTTTATACATCATCGAAAGCGCTAACAGTCTTTTGGCAAGGTCTGGCAACTTTAATGGGTCTCTGCTTGCTTCATCACGGTAAAAATTTAACTTATTTTCTAATGCCAGGATAGGATCAACTTCACGTGTTTCTCCTCCGTCTTTATTTGAATTTATTACCCTGGTATGTATTATAGGAAAAGAAGAGCTAGTCTTTTTTATGATTTTAGGATACTTTCCAGTTGTTATTTTCATTGATACGCTTAGACCGATAATGAAAAAGATTATTTGGGATACCGGGAACAGAAACTGAACCTGAGCAGCATACTGAGAATTTGATTCACCTGGATAAATTACTTTAGGTACCAGGGAGGAGAATACCAGACCTGCCATAGCAAAAACAAAAACTATTAGCAAAGCAAGGCCTATTTTACCATCACGTTTGAATACTATTTTTACCACTTTCACTCACCTTAAATTTGAATATTGTGTGATACACTACCCCGCCTTAAACTCTTGCTTGATTATTCTGCAATCTTCTTTGTTTTCTCCTCTTTATCCGGTTATATAGAAAGTAGAATCCTAAAGCAGCAAGCAAAAGGGATGTAATAAGATCAGCAAGTGAATTGCTATGAATAAACACAATTAAATAGAATACTAAAAATATTCCAGCAATTATAAGGATAATATCCATTATGATCGCAGCTGCAAAGTATTTTTTATTCAGCTTATTCACAGGCATTCCTCTTTCTTATAACTATTATCAGGTTCGTATATATATACTCTTATTAATTTGAGATGCCACTGGAGATTTATGACACCTCCTGTAATATCCCTTATTTTGTGGCTGTCCAGAATTTTAAAATGTACCTGAAATCCTCTATTGTTACTATTACTGTAAAGTATACTGTACATATAGTTGCAATTTATGTTCAGTACAATGTACAATTATGTGGAATATAAAAGGACGATAAGCCTCATTAATTTGCCCTATCCGGGCTTTAATGTATGGATCCCATATTTCAGGCACATACTGTTAGTCTGAATGGTTTAATGTGTGTATTGTAAGTGAAGTGCAATAATTATGCCTCAACGAAGTTTGTTAACCTGCTTGATAAATAGAGATTCTAGCTGAATTTATAGGTCATGGATTTGAAGGTTTATACAAGGCATATTGTGTATTTTGCGATATTTAGAAATATCTTTCGAAGCCTGATTCTCCTGCAGGTTCTGTGAAATGTGCCATAAAATAATTAAAGGTATCCCGTAAATTACATGGCGCTAAAGGCTAATTCTTAACAGTAAGCTTATCGCCAAATATTTCCCGCAGGATATTTTCATAACTTAAAAATACCTCATCTTGCAGCTTTCCCCTTCCCTTGAAATTATTGTGTACAAGGTTAAATTTAATTTTTTCTCCCTTTGATTCCATTAAAAGGTGAGGTAAAGAAAATGGAGTTCCGTTTGTGAGTTCAACTCTATCAATACTTGAACACTGGATAACTGTGAATTTTGGAGGTACTTCCTTTAGTTTTGATTCAAGATTAGCTTCTATTTCTTTTCCTCTTTCCAGATTTTCTGTAACCAGGTTTCTCACAGCATCCTGATTTACCTTATAACTTGAAATCTCGCCTTCCACGGGAGCCATTCTGAGAGGATTATCCATATATGAATAATACAAATCTGAGAACCTCTCTTTTTTATCCATTACCAGAAATTGGTATATTTCCTCCTTTGTAAATATGAGATGGTAGGTTGTGTCCCATATGGATGCATTATCAATTGATCCGATTACCGTAATCATATTTTCTTAATTGCTCATATATATTAAACTTTTTGATTTTTGAAGATAGTCAAAATTTGGTTGATTTTTTATGATTCATGATGGCATATATATTTATATAAAGTATATGTTATATAATCTCTTTAGGTTTGTTTAACTTTAAAACTATCCATAACCACCAACGAATAACTCAAAAATTGAAATTGAGGTAGCTGCGATGGTGCTTCCCTT
>CAZXLU010000169.1:0-3321 GCA_964641875.1 Candidatus Woesearchaeota archaeon
AGCGTAGAATGGAATTTTGGTACTTCTAGTTATCAGGGGAATATCTACCAAGGTATGCCTACCCAGGCATTTCCTTCCTCAGTAAGTGACTTGAACAATAACGGCGTGGCATGTGGTTCACCATACAATTCGCAGGGTTATACTGCAGTAGGTTATATGTACTTTTCTTCCTCTATTACAGTAACTATAACGACTGATGATGCGATGGAAGTTTTCTACACCCCAGTTGGCTCAGCTTCTTGGACAAGCGTTTTTGGAGGGAATGCTTGGCATGGTCAGGGGGCTACACAATATGGTCCAACAACGATTTCAGTAACTCCTGGCTGGTATGAAGTAGCTGTGGACTGGACAAATATTTGTGCTCCAGGTATGAGTGCTTTTGAGATAAATGGAGCATATATGACTTCGCAGCAGTTCAATGTAATCGCATGGACTCCTTCGAGCAGTAGTACACAGCTTTTACCTTATTCCGACGTAACTGCAAATCCTGCCCATCCTTCTAGTATTACAGTGGAGCAAACGGGTTCATGGGCACACCAATTTAACGGTTACTTTACCTATACTTATACACCTTCTCCTTCTTCAGGCACAGTATCAGCAGGCTCTACAAATTCAATCTCATATTCAACAAGCGGTGCATCTAGCACTGAATTTTATGAGACAAATCTCCCGTCGTCGGCTTCAAGTTGGTCAGTCTCTTACGATGGTGCAAGTGGTTCAACATCAACAGGCTCTCCTATAACACTTTCATTGAGTAGCCAGTCTTCTCAAAATAATTATACTGCAACTGCAACAGCTGACGCTGTTGGAGGAGCAGTGTGTAAAGCTTCAGCTTCTGTAGAAGAAGGCACAACTTACACTTTTACTAATTGGCAATGTTATATACCAATAACAGTTTATAATCCTTCTTCATCTGCTACACCCTCTCCATTTGATCAGGAGGTCTTTCTTGATACAAATCTTTATTCTTCAATCCTTTCAAGTAACATGCAGAATGTAGAGTTTACATACAATGGAAACGTAATTGATAGCTGGTATGAAGGAAATTATCAAAATACTCAAGAAGGTATAGATATAACAAATGCTATTTTTTGGTTGAATCTACCGCAGATAGGAAGTGGAGGTTCTGAAACCGTTTATGCAGTAGTCTACTATCCTTCAACTAACTTATTTAATGGAAATACTGTTGGAGAAGCACCGCAGCTTTCTTCTTCATATGCTCAGTATGACAACGGTGGAAATGTATTTTTTGATGGTTATTGGAATTATGCAGGCACATCATTGCCGTCTGGTTTTTCAACCGTTAATACTGGCGGTGAAAGCGGTGAATCTATTAGCGTTAACAATGGTTTATCTATAAAGTATTCTAATAATTGGTGGTACGTTTATGGCGTGAACGGGCCTTCATACAATCCAAACTTATTAGTGCAGGCAGACATAGCAGTTTCAGATTTCAATGGAATGAGCTTAGAGATGGGTTGGCCCGCTTCTGATAGCGGTAGCGTTCAGTCATATGGTCCTTGTTCTGTATTTCATGGCTACACAGTCACTGGAAACGGCGCAGGAGGATATACCTTAACGTATAATCCTGGAAGTAACAATGGCTGTACTACTTTAAGTTCTGTATCAACTGCTCTGTCAAATAATACTTTCTATACTTATACAGCTTACTGGGAAGGCACGGGAAATGAAGGAGGTTCTGTATCTCCTCCTTATCTTGGAACCGTTTCTTCAACTGACACTTCAGTTTCGCAGACAACTACACACTTCTTTCTAGGACTATATGATAATAAGGCTGGGCAGGGTGGTACGGAATCTATTCATTGGACAAGGCTGCTGCCATATACTTCAGACACTCTTTCTCCTTCGTTTTCCAATCCTGGAGGAAATCCTGCAGGTTATTCTATATCTTATCCACAGGGAATATTATCGACTGTAAGTTATCCATATACCGATCCTTCTGCACCCTCATGCAATGGTTATGAATTGGCATCAAGTTCAAATGGTGCACGGCTTAGTGGAGCATGCAATTGGCAAGGTGGTCCTGTCACTCTTTATTTCGCAGGCGGTAATGCTGGATATGCTTATTTCAATCTTGTTACTTCAGCTGGCCAGATTGTTGTTAGTGGACATAGCGATGACCGTTGTTTGGACACTACTGGAGGCAGTGCAGAGCTTTCTTTGTACCTTCCATCTCAAACTCTATACATAAATGTAGGCACGGGGGGCGGCAATGGTGGCTGTGGCAATGGGGGTGTACTTATAAACTAATATGTTTTCGAAGAAATTTAGCTTGTTGTTTGCAATTGTCGTCATAGCAATAGCAGTTCTTCTTTTGTTGGCTTATTTGAAAAGCATGCCGGTAAGATTTATATCCTATAATCAAATATTAAAAGCAGAACTAAGTTCAGTGAATTCATATAAGGGAAATTTTACATTTTACTACAAAGGCGATTTTACAAGCAATCAACCATTGTCTAATTTTCTAATAGACATGCCATTCAGCATACCTTTCAACTATACAATTTATAGAGATGGCAGCAGCAATTCTACTGCTTTTAGCGTATACTATAACATGGAAAAATTCTTCACTCTGCAGAACTTAGTAAACAATGCTACAGTCATCAATAATATAAAAGAATATATTGATAATGGCACGGTGTTAGCATACAATCTTTCAAAATTGAATTACTTAGTGAACAGGTATAACTTATCAGAGCCATTGGCGAAAATAGCCTTTACCAATGCGTCAGGTTTGTACATCTGCAGTGCTTATCCAGCTACAAATAAGAATTCTACTTTAGGAATTTTCAGCTGTGGTTTAGTATCAAATTCTACTGCTTTGGGCTTAAAATACATAATTTATAATTTGTCACAAGTGTCGGCACATGCAATTGGTTTCGATATGAATAAATTGAATATGTCAGCTCATTATATTGGAAATTCAAGCTTTCTTAATCATTCATGTTCTATATATCATTTATTTTCAGCTGCCAAAAGTGATATTATAAGCAATATTTATACGACTTCATTAGCAAATATTAATGGTACAGAATGCATTTCCTCAAAGTTCAGTTTGCCTTTATATGAATACATAAACGTTACAATTCCTTCTAAAAATGTATATGCATTTTTTAATTTAACTTTAACTAAGATAGTTGGTAACGTTTCAAATGATATAACGATATTCCCAAAAAACCATGCTTTAAATCTTACATATGGATCTATTTCATAAAAACTATCCAATGTTTTTATTGAGAGTGTTTGCAAAAGCTTTATAAACCATTTCTACTTATTAGATATTTATCGGTTAAACAATAA
>CAZXLU010000170.1:0-3288 GCA_964641875.1 Candidatus Woesearchaeota archaeon
AGAAGATTTGCGAGAGATAAGCAGTGGATTACGAGAAGTTGCCGATAGCCAAGAGCAAGGATTTGTATTATAAAGAGGTTTTTATATGGAGGAGTGATTTGGTGTATATCCAGCATAAATTAATTGATACTCACGAGGCTGAGAAAATGAAAGATGTAAATACAAATGCGGAGAAATTGGAAATGACTGAGAAAGAGAAATTGGCAGGGAAGCCAATAGAGATAACAGCAGTGGAGAGCATACCTTCCAGCTATGGAGATGTAGGCATATACTCTGGGAAGCTTGGAGATGGCACTATAGTGCATTTCTTTGGAAGCAGTGTTTTAGACAAGCAGGAAATAAAAGTTGGAGATAAGCTATTATTAGTGCAAATAGATAATGTGGCTAAAACAAAGAAATATTGGATAGCTCAATCAGTGCAGTAAGCAGGGGAGAAGATTGATTTGCAAAATTGCCAGCAATTTGCCTTTAAATAAGCAATTGCAATTTTTTCAGCGGAAATATTGGATTGTTATTTACAACCGCAAGTTAAATTATATATATTGTTATTACCCTAAGTATTAGTGATACCTATGGCACGCAAAAACAAAAGAGTTAAAACTCGCAGGCATAAAATATGGCATTATAGAATTATATCATTTTTGGTAAGCAGTAGCAATATAGAATATATAAGAAGTGTGCCTGTGAGGGCATTCAGGGGAAGGTATAGAGCTATGCAGGATTTAATTAATATAATTGAAGATTTAGGTTTAAGCAGGGAAGATATAATTGAAGCATACGCAAATAATCGTATAATGCACTTGCATAAAAATTTACGATTTACAGCTGAATTTCAGTATATAGAAGAAAACGAAGATGGGATTGAAATATATAAAAAATGGAGGAGTGGTTTAAATAAGAGTTATAAGCTAAAAAGTTATAGATTGATTTAGAGATGTATATATATGATAGCCAATTATAAGGTTTTTGACATAGAAGCTTATAACTGGAATAAAGTATATGCTATTGGAATTTATAACGGCAAAGAAACAAAGATGTTAGTAAATAATTATTATACTAATAATGCTTTTATAGAGTGGTTATTAAATAATCTTCAAAATGGAGATATAATTTATGCTCATAATGGAGGAAGATACGATTTTCTCTTTATATTTGATTACTTGCGAGAGAATAAAAAAGCAAAATTACAAAACATAAAAGTAATTAGCAGCAGTGTAGTAATGTTTAAAATAAATTATAAAGGCAAAACGCTTGAATTTCGAGATAGTTTTAGCATTTTGCCAGCAAGCTTGAAAAGATTAACGAATGATTTTGATGTATTGCACAAAAAACTTGAAATGGATTACGATATAGGCACTGAAGATGTCAGGTTTCAGGATTACTTTAGAAATGATTTGATAGGATTATACGAGGTGCTGGAGAAGGCAGGAGAGCTTAGAGAGAAGCTTACGATTGCCAGCAATTCTATGCATATATTTCTGCGAGATTATTATAAAAAGAAACCTTATAACAATTCTTTGGAAACTGACAATACATTTAGAGCAGGTTATTATGGAGGAAGAGTTGAAGTTTTTAAAATGCAGGGAGAGAGTTTACATTACTATGATGTAAATTCTCTCTATCCTTCAGTAATGGTGGAGCAAGAATATCCGGTATTGGAAAAGAATAATTGGGAATATACAACTAAATATATTAAAAATGAATTAGGATATTATTATTGCCATATAGAAGCTCCTAAAATGGAAATACCATTATTGCCATATCATCGTATTGACGGCAAGCTATTATTTCCTTATGGCAAGTGGGCAGGTTGGTATTATTCTCCTGAGATAGATAAAGCAAAAGAAATAGGATATAACATTAAAGTAGATAAAGGTTATGTATTTCCTAAGACTGATTTCTTGTTTAAAGATTTTGTGGAGCATTATTATGAAATAAAAAAGAATTCATCAGGAAGCAAGAAAGCCATCGCAAAAATGGTATTGAATTCTCTGTATGGTAAGTTTGCACAGCGCCACATATATGATACTTATGTAATAGGCAACGAAGAGAGCAGGTATTCTTATATACCATTTCTTAATTTACAGCGCAAAAAGACTGAAACTTTTAGTAGATATCAGCATACTGAGATTGCAGGTTTCATTACTTCTTATGCACGCTTAAAACTTTATAATTTATTCGAAAAGGCAGGCTTGGATAGAGTTTATTATTGCGATACTGATAGTTTATTTACTGATAGTTTAATGCATACGAGTAATGAATTGGGAGATATTAAAAATGAAGCTGATGTAAAAGAATTTATTGCGATAGCGCCTAAGGTATATGCATACATAAAGGATACTGGAGAAGTTGTTATTAAAGCAAAAGGTTTAAACTCAAGCAAACTATCTTTTGAAGATTTTAAAAATGCTCACTATAATAATGATTACTCAAAATTTAATAATAAATATACGCACCCTGCCAGTTTTAAAGCGTATAACATAAGGCATTTAAAGAATTTTACTGATACGCTGGAAATTACGAGGCAATTAAGAGGCATATACGATAAAAGAATTATATTGCAAAATGGAGTGGATACTGAGCCATATAAGATAGAGGGATAAATATGATATATTATAACGGAAGAATACGCAAAAAAGCAATAAAAAGAATTGGAGGATATTTTGTAATTAGAGGCAAACCTAAAGAGAGAGTGCATTTATTGGAGCTGTCTAAGAAATTGCCTAATTATTCTTACATAAAGCAAAATAGCAAAAAAGATATAATAATAAATCTTAAATTTGATTTCTCAACAAAAACAGCTTGCTATCTTTATGAATATTTTTCGAAATATTTTTTAAATTATACTTTTTATTATTACTATCCTGCAAGAAGAGAGAGTAAATTGCTCTTCAGCAAAAAGGATATAGACAAGATAAAATCAAAATTCTTCCTATAATTTTGCTAACAATATCTTTATATATATCTTTTACTTTTTTTATTACTGATTATATGTTTAAGCGAACTAAAAACGATATTAATAAGTTAATATCCTTAATTTATATTTATCAAAAAAGAGGATATGACAAACGGGAGATTTACGAGTTATTAAAAGCAAAAGGTTATAGTTATCCTACAATTTTTAAATACTATAACGATATGATAAAAGATAAAGAGATAAATAACAATATGCAAATAGAGTTAGAGAACAAACTTAAACAAATAGAGGAGGCTATTAAGTGAGGCTATCGTTAAAACCTGATGGAGTAGAAGTTATACTTCGCTATAAGCATATAGAAGTAATGCATT
>CAZXLU010000171.1:0-3260 GCA_964641875.1 Candidatus Woesearchaeota archaeon
ACTTCAAGGATTTCCCGATTGGTTTTTGTTCCATCCGACAAAGTGGCACAGTTTTCGACAAATCGGAAACAGTGTGAGTCCAATAGTTTCAGAGAATCTACTTTTAAAGATTTATTCTATTTTATATTCTTAAAAAATTTAATCAAAAGAATGATTCCGCAAAAATTGGAAAATATCGGTAGCAATTTCTATATTTTCTAAGTTGGTCTTCATTCAATTCTATGCCTTCTTGCTTTGCCATTTCTTCAAATTCTGATTCTTTGTTTGGAAGAATTCTGTCGAGAGCCATCTTTTCTTTAACTGTCAATTGAACTAAATCAAGTTTCAAATGCTTCGGGAGACCGTTGGAATGATCAAGATAACAGCTTTCATTTAATATATTTTTAAGTTTCTCTATTTCTTCTGAGGAAATAATTGCTCCACCAACAGTTACCATCTCGGTGCCATCAACGTGGCAAAAATTAAATAGTGGAAGAAACGTTGCTGGTTTTCCATTAAAAATTCTACCGCTAGAAGTGACTTTATGTTTCATCATATTCAATATTGTTTCGGAAAGAATCTGAGGGAAATCACTTTCAGGAATATCTATCTTTTCTCCCGCTCCGGTCACTCTGTAACTTTTAGTTCGAAAAGGAAGGTTATGTGAACCGGCTATTTTGTCAAGCATGTCCAGAGAAATATTTTTTTTGCCATCGGGATTAGTAGTTCTATAACTGGACCTATTCCCGTTCACGGTAATGATTAAAAATGATGTCTGAGATGATTTACGGGTTAAAATATCAATGTCGGATGCGGCATCTTCATCGAATACGCCATCGTAATCCAACCATGTAATATTTGGCTGTTCCCAATCTTCACTGGCAATTTCTCTGAAAACGGTTGAACTCCTTCCTGGCAGAATTCTAATGGATGCGTATGGTCTGTTAAAATTGGCACGTTTTTCGTATTCTTCATGCTCAATCGACCACATATCATTAAGACCGATGATTCTATGTGCTAACATAAAATCCACAAACCAGAAGGATCCAAATCCAATATATCTGTGCTTAGAAAGATCGAATACGCTATTTGCTTTAGAGAGAGCATCAAAAATCAGCTTGCGTTCGATATGTTTATTGGGTCGGATAAGATAATTTATCTTATCGAATGATCTTCCTTTTTTCATTTTCCGAGCTCCATTTTTCGGTAATAATCGAACGTCGCTCGGCCAACGTCCCTATTCGACATGCTCCAATTCCCAAGACTCTTCTTTACTTCGTCCACTTCTTCTTTAGGTTTTGAATAAGAAATCGTCGCCGACTCTACTTTTGGATTGTCTTCAGCAAAACCTACAGAAGGAAGTGTCAACCCCCTATTTGTAGTGAGCACCTTCACATTAACCATTTGGTTGCTTTTTTCTGCATTCTTTGCTTTTTCTAAATCAGCTTTTCGGCGGTTGGTGTAAGCGATATATTCATCTGTCACTGCCTTCATTTCACCGACAGTTCGTCGATATAAAGGATCTCCGGTATCAACATCTCTTTTAGTTGTAGTCCATGGAAGTAGCTTTGGATCATCACAGGAAAAAAACACAAATCCTGCAAAACCATTGTATTGGTTATGCCACACATTGTAATTATCGTCTCCCCAAATCGTGCGCGTTGTTTTGTCGGCTGGCAGTACAATTCTGTTATTGCAAACAATGAACCAACCGTATCGATCAACCTTATCAGGCTTAAGATCGATTGGAATATCATCAGGAATATCGTCGATTATGCCTGCTACAATTCTGATATCGACGCCGCCATCTTCATAAGATTTTGATAAGGGAACTAACTCTTCATTTTCACGAAGCTCATAGTTATATTGGGGAACTTGAATTTCATCTATATAAATTCTAAATCCAGCAGAAATAATGAACGAATAATCTCTTGCAATGGCCATTATCAAAGTTGTCTTGAAAGTGGAATCATAAAATTGGTTGGAGATATTTGGGTTTAGTTTATTAATAAGAATTGAAGTGCCAAAGCTTCCTGAACGTGCTCGATCCTCATAATCGAATTCCCATCTGTCCGATTTTTCCCATGCTTCTACATCAACTTTAACCAAAAACGAGTCATTTACGGTTTCGCTTTCGATAGTGGCATTCTGACCGATTTTGAATATTGCTCGTTTCATGCCAATACCATAAAGACCGATCCCGTGTGCAACATCTACTGGAGAATCTTTCTTTCGTCCGAAATGGAACGCATAATTTATCGCATCATCGAGAGTGATTCCTCCACAATTATCGGTAAGACAAAATTTGTCTTTATCAAAAATGAGTTTTGCCCAATATCCATCCAATGAATCACTTTGTTTTGCCTTTTGAGAGAGATTTCGTCGAGCTCCATCGATAGAATTATCTAAGAGATCAAAGATGCAATCCGAGAGTGAGATATCTCGAGTGATCATTGCAACGAAAAAATCTTTGGTGGGATCTGCATGAATTTTTTGATCACTAGACATAACTTTCTCCAATTGTCGCGAGTTCGGCAAAGACGTATGAAAAACATTAATGGAAGATGTTTACAATGTAATCTTTTTGCATGATTGAAATAAGAAAGTCAATCTGAAGTCGTTCTTTTTCAAATCGAAGAAAGAATTTCATAAGGAATAATCATTTTTGTTTTATTTTGCTTATTTCTCCTAAGCTTTTCCTAAAAACCTTCTCTGCTTGCTTGCAGATACCATAAACTTGTTGTCCCGCTTCGAAGAGCTGATGATTTCCTCGAACGGAGAAAACTCTCCAATTAGATCTCCTCCCAGATTTCGTCAAAATCCACCTTTAGGACAAGTATCAGATCGGCTTCTCTGCGGAATTCTATCATAGCTACAGACTGATTCGTTTTTACCTGAATCGTCCTCCTCCCCATCGATGGACTCATATCTGGCGGATGAGTTTCCTTCCTTCTTGAGCCCGTAGTGATTGATTACGATGAACTCTCTATAATTTCCTTACAGATTTCCCATGCCGCTCCAGAGAAATTCAGGCGCAATCTTCTTCCTCTCCACTCTAACACCCATCACATCGATAATCATTCTTCCCAACAGTGCATAGTTGATACCAATGTTGAGTCTTGTGATCTTATAGTCTTGGCCATTTTATGCCTGTTTTTCAGGATCCCGGCCAATTTATGGTTGTTTTTTAAATGATCCGTAATGTTGAAGAACGATTTTTGAGGAATTATCGGCCTCATTTTGCTTGTTTTTGAGGACATTATATGCTTGTATTTACATCT
>CAZXLU010000172.1:0-3252 GCA_964641875.1 Candidatus Woesearchaeota archaeon
TTACGCAGGGTCGATTAGTTTCCAATTCCTTGAGACCAAATGGTTGGAGATTCCTATAAGGGATGGGGTAGGAGGTCCGCAGCCGTTATTCAATTCGGCTTATGCAGGAACATATACCGCACCCGCCACAGTGGGCGTTAGTGGGCTGCAGTTAGGTCCTACAAGCTATATGGGCATACCCGACCTCATGGAGTATATGTTTATGGCTCCTCAGGAAACCTTTACCATTCAGCTGAAATTACCGGCAGGGTTCTCGTATCAGCTAATCAATCCGCTGAATGTTAAGCTTCGTTTGGGCGGTGTAAAGTATAAATCTGTATAAATAACCTTTATCTGCCGTTATGTAGGCAGGAGGAAAAAATGGCAACTAATAATTTATTCACAGGACAGAATATACAGCAAGGGCAGGGAGTATCACCTGTTTATCCGGGTAATACCCCCGCCCCCTTGTCTCAACAAAGGCTTACAGGTATCAGGATACCCTTCGGATATGTTGTAACCTTTAATAATTATACGGCGGCAAGCAACGCAGGCACTAAGGGAATCGATAATATACAAAATATTATCACATATCCAGATTCCAGCTTTGAGGTCATTAAGCAGATAAAATACGATTCAGGCGGGGGCAACGGCTATTTAAAGATTCTGACTAATCAGAATATCAGCATTTATGGAGTTTCTAATGCGAATAATGATTATAACGGTTATGCCAACATTAATACCGTTTTCGGCAACTCAGATTGGTATCCTTCATGGGAACAGCCTTTGGTATTTCCTAAAAGCCGTCAGCTTACGCTTGCTTACGCCGATATAACAGCCGTTTCAGGCAATTTAACTCTATTATTTTTTGGCAATAAGGTTTATCCCAATAACTCTTTTTATGCCGGTTCAAGTTATCTCAGGGCTACTGTTCCGGCAGGAAGCTATCCGAAACAATATCCCGTAACGCTTATTATACCGCAAGCACTCGGCACGGCGTCGGCTACTATAAGCATTCCACAGGGACAAAATTTCGTATGGACGGGAATTGCAATAAACGATAGTGCTTATCCTGTAGGTATCAATTTCACGCTACCGCAGATGTCAGATAGGCAGTTATTTTCTGGTAATGTTATATCTCGAATGATAAGCGGGACTTCTGTTTCTAATGCGCCGAGCAATAATATAACTTTAGACGGAATAAGACCGTTTTTATTCCCCTCATACCTTAATATTGTGGAAAATTCCTCTATAGTCGTATCAATTACCGATATAAATAACACTTCAGGTTATAATACTGATGTAACCTTATATGGATATATAACGGCTCAAGCTAATATAGGGGCATAATTATGTTTGATGATGACTTTAAGAAAAAAGTAAGCGATGCGGCAAGCGATATTCTTATCAAAAAGAGCAGGGAATATTTTGATAATCCAACATCTTTCACTTGGGAAATTGCGGGAGTAGCCTTCCTTGCAGGTCTTCTCGGTGGCATAGCAGGCAGTATTGGTTATGAAAAGTCAAATATGAATAGGGCTACATCGGCTTTGGGTCAATTATCTTATCAAATTCAACAGATGACCAATGAAATGAACAGTTTAAGGAGTAATGTTAATAATCAAGGACCTATTAATGTTACGCCGAACAATAATATATCCAATGGAACGAATTTTAATTCAAATATTAACAGTGGCATAATCCCGTCCACTTTTGACGAGTTCGGGAATAAAATAAATTGAGGTGAAAAAATATGAACGCGGAAATTGAAAGCGACGAAATTAAATATGAAACAAAGCAAAGTTCTTACGATATAGCACACGCGAGGGAAAATGAAGATAAATTTCAGGCTGAAAACCAGCAAAACATTTCTTATTTTAAGCTATTTAGACTTTCGGAAGCGGATAATTCTAATTCAAGAGTTTTTGTAGAAAATAAGCAAACACCACCCGAAAGCGGTTGGGAAAAATACATTCAAACCAAATATGCTGATAAAGAGGGTTATTCGAGCCAATGGATTATAGCTTTCTTTCCAAATTTTAAAAATTTTAAAGGCAAAATGGAAAATCCTACTGAAACACTAATAAGGGTCGAACCGTCGGTTGAATCTAAAGAAAGGCTTGCAAACACGGGGGCAACGGCTGTTCCTCAGGAAGATGAATTAACGGTTAAAATGAAAAAGCTTATGCTTGATAATTTTGTAAACAAGGATAAAGAAAAAAAGGATATAAGAAACGAAGTTATTACGGGTATAAAAGAAATGAAGGAGCTTATAACTCCCGAATCCTCAAAAGAAACAGCGGGCGTTATGACTAAAATGCTTGAGGCTATCACTTCAAAAAAAGACGGCAAAGACGAATTTGATAAGCTTAAGGATTTGGTTTCTATCCTTTCATTGAATAAAAAAGATGATAATTCAGGCGAGTTATTAAAAGAAATTACTGAGATGAGGAATGATTTTAATAAGCAGCTTTTGAGTATTAATGAAGAAAGGCATCAAGAGCAAATGGCGTCATTCAAAAAAGAAATCGAAATCAGAGATAAATATGAAGATATAATTAAAAAAATAGAGGAAAAGGTATCTAAACCTTCCCGTTTGATAGACCAAATAACCGATATGGATAAACTTGACGAGTATGCCGCAAAAATGGGATGGTCTAAAAATACCGACGGAAAAAAGGAAGATTGGAAAGATACTCTTGCTAACAGCGTAAAAGATGTATTACCGCAGCTTCCTACGCTGATTCCGCAGATATTTCAGGGTATAGGCAATGCATTGAACAGGGGAATGGTATCAGGCATTCCACAGGGAAATACTACTCCAATGATTGCTAATTATGCCACGCCTAACCCTACTGTAAATAGTGCTATTATCGGAGCATCGTCCCCGCCAATATCCACTGTTCCTACTCAACCCGCAGTGCAGTCTCCGCCGCCTATTTCACAGCTATCTCTAAAGCAAATGGCACTTTTGAATACGCTTGAAAAATCGTTTAATAAATATAGGGAATATAAAAAATCGGTAGATAATAAAATATTAGAAGATGAATTAAGTGTAATAAGGGGTGGTCTTGAAGATGAATATATTGATGTTATAAATGCAATAATAGATATTAATCCACAGTTAATCAATGAAGCAGACGAGAAAGGTCTGTTTTTAAATCTAAACTCTTTTATTACAAGTATGCAATATGTTTATCCGCCGATGTATGAAAAGTTAAATTCTATAGTAGGTAAAGAATGGTTAAATAATCTTATATTCTATATGCAAAC
>CAZXLU010000173.1:0-3239 GCA_964641875.1 Candidatus Woesearchaeota archaeon
CAATCTATTCACGATTGATTTAACTGATCAACAAAAAGTCAATAATCTTTACACATCTTACAAACCAGATGTCATTATTAATACAGTTGCATATGGGGGTTATCATTTTGAAACTGATATGAAAAGAATGATAAATGTCAATTTTAATGCAACAGTTAACCTCGTTGAAGCTTATTTAAAGTCAGACTCGCAGCTTCTTATTAATACCGGTTCCAGTTCAGAGTATGGTTTTAAACAAAAACCAATGTCCGAAAACGATGTTTTAGAGCCTTTTGGAATATATGCAGTATCTAAAGCAGCAGCTACTCTATATTGCAGGTCGCGATCAATTGAAACCCACAAAAAAATAGTAACTTTTAGACTTTTCTCGGCTTATGGGGACTACGAGGAATCGCACCGCTTAATACCTTATCTCATGATGTCTTTTCTAAAGAATCAAAAGGCTGAGTTGAACAACCCGAACAATATTCGCGACTATATATATGTAAAAGATATAAATAATGCTTACAATGAAATGATTAGAAAAACCGATTTTATTGATTTTGGAGAAATACTTAATCTTGGCTCTGGTTTAGAAACAAAGGTAAGTGATATTGTAGACTTAGTTGAGAAAATATCACAAAGAAAAATCAAGATAAACTGGCAATATAACATCGAAAGGATAGGAGATAGAGTTACCAACTGGGTTTCAAATATGTCAAAAACTCATAAAACTTTAAATTGGAAGCCAAGATATTCACTGGAGGAAGGTTTATCAGAAACGTACAAATGGTTTGAAAAAAATGCCAATAAATACGAGGTGACTGAAAATTCAAAATTTAAAAGAGTTAGCGAAGGAAATACGTATTGATCTCGTGAAAGTGCACAACAGAACACATACATCACATATAGGTTCGGAATTCTCTTCATTAGATATACTGATTGAGTTATATTATGAAGTACTAAACGTTACAGTAAAAAATTATTTAAGCGTGGATAGGGATTATTTTATTCTTAGTAAAGGTCACGCAGCACCTGCTTTATATGAGGTCCTGTTTAGAAAGGGATTCATCGATAAGGACGATCTAGAATCATATGGCAAAAACGGTTCAATACTTGGTGAACACCCAATGAGAGAGATTTTTGGAATTGATTCTTCGACTGGTTCTCTTGGGCATGGCTTATCGATAGCCGCTGGCATAGCTTATTCTCTTAAGTATTCGGGAATGAATGATAAAGTGTATTGCCTTTTAAGCGATGGCGAATGCCAGGAAGGATCAACAATTGAAGCTGCCAATTTCGCTGGAAGGATGAAGCTGGATAATCTTGTTGCGATCGTTGATAATAACAATCTACAGGGTTATGAAAGAACCTCAGAAATACAGGAAATCAGTTCTGTTAAAGAAAAGTTTATATCATCTTCTTGGCACTCTGAAGAAATGAATGGGCATGATTATTCAGAGATGCGGAGCAAGTTTTCTGCCATACCTTTTGAAAAGGAGAAACCATCTCTTTTAATTGCAAATACTATCAAAGGAAAAGGCGTGACAGAGATGGAAGAAAAGCTGGAGTGGCATTATAGGTCACCATCAGATAGCCAGGTGATTGATTTTATAAATGAATTGGAGAGGTTGAGATGAGAACAGCATTCGTTTCAGAGCTAGAAAGAATAATGAAAGAAGATCAGAATACATTTCTTCTTACTGGAGATATTGGGTTCTCGGTTTTTGATCGAGTAAAAGATGAATTAAGTAAACAATATATAAATATGGGTCTTGCCGAGCAGAATATGATTGGAGTCGCTTCAGGCATGGCATTAACAGGGAAGCAGATCTTTGTATATTCCATAATCCCCTTTATAGTTTACAGACCATTTGAGCAGCTGAGAAATGATGTTTGCTATCAAAATCTTCCCGTGAGGTTAGTTGGTGTTGGCGCCGGTTTTTCTTACTCTGATCAGGGATTCACCCATCATGCTATAGAAGATTACGGGTTGTTGAGATCATTACCGAATATAACAATACTCTCCCCAGCAGATCCGTTAGAGGTTTCTAGTCAAATGAAGCAAATTAACAAAAAAACCGGTCCGGTTTATATAAGGTTAGGAAGAAACGGCGAACCGACACTTCATAATAAACACGATCACTTAAAAATAGGCAAAGCACTAGAAATAAATCAGGGCGAAGACATACTTTTTGTAACATCCGGTAGTATTCTTGGGGAAGCAATGAAGATATCGAAATTATTGGAAGCTGAGGGATTCGGTGTCGAAATACTGGATTATCATACTATTAAACCGTTTGACGAAAAAACACTGATAGATAAATTATCAGGCAAAAAGTTGGTGGCAACATTCGAGGAGCACATAATTTCCACTGGTCTGTATAGCTTGGTGGCCGAGGCTATCTTAAACAGTGGTTATAGTGTTAAGACGATACCATTCGGGATCACGGATTCTGTTTTTTATTTCGCGGGAACCAGGGAATATATGCTCTCCCAATATGGAATGAACGATGAACAGATATATCAGAAAATTAAAGAAGCCATAGGTTGATGATATGAATACGCAAAATATACTTAGCTTTTTTAAGAATAAAAAATACTTATAACGGGTCACACAAGTTTCATCGGTTCTTGGCTGACAAAATGGTTAACTTTGCTCGACGCTAACGTATGTGGTTATTCTCTAGATCCACCGTCAGAACCAAATACGTACGAAATATTGAATTTGAATTCTGCTATAAAAAAACGTAAGGGGCGACATACGCGACGCAACGAACCTAAGGAGAATTCTTGAAGAGTTCAAGCCTGAGATCGTTTTTCATCTGGCTGCACAGCTAATTGTTTTGGATTCCTATGACTATCCTGTCGAAACATTCGATACCAATGTTATAGGAACAGCTAATTTATTAAATGAACTCAGGAACGTTGATAATATCAAGACTATAATTGTAATGACAAGTGACAAATCATACATGAATAATGAATGGGCATAACCTTATAGAGAAAATGATATTCTCGGAGGAAAAGATCCCTATAGCGCAAGCAAGTAATGCCAGGATATTGTTGTTGATTCATTCAGGTAAAGTTATTTTTCCAATTCTGGACTCGGAATCTTATCAATAAGGGCAGGAAACGTTAGCGATGGAGGAGACGAGCTTTCACAGAGAATCATTCTAGATCTTGTCATGTGTATAGTTAAAGGCGAAACAGTGGAAATAAGAAATCCGAATTCAGTTAAACTTTGAGAGTACGTCCTG
>CAZXLU010000174.1:0-3238 GCA_964641875.1 Candidatus Woesearchaeota archaeon
GGCGTTGGACAAGCTGAACGAGAAGCATTGAGGTGTTCGTGAATGCGGATACCAGTTCAATTGCAGAATCCGGAATTCGGCTTCCTTAAGGTTTTCCCCAGGGAGAAAACGCCGGTGGAAAAGGCATGGCAGTTGCATCTTTACGGATACGGCGATCCGTCTTTTCAGAACCATATCAGGAACGGTGGCAATTATGGCGTGAGCTCCAGAAACGGTCTTGCCGTGTTCGTGGATGCCGATACGAAGGAAATACAGGATGCGCTCGATGAAAAATGGTTCACCTTCCGGTATTCAACCGGAACGGTGGGCCACTACCAGTACGTATTCTTTGTGGATAAGCCAAGCGGAAACATAAAGCTGAAAGACGGCGCATATGTCAAGGGAAAGGGCGGTTTTGCCGTGGGCCCTGGTTCAGTTCATCCCAACGGCAGGACCTACGGCCTCGATACCAGATATGCCCTCGTTCAGAGGATAGCATACGATGATCTGATCGGGGTGCTTAAGCCGTTTATGTTTGCTGAGACGGAAAGCCATGGGGGACACAAAAAAACTGTCGGATTGCACTACGTACCTGATGAGAATGTACAGAATGAGATCACAGCGTTCCTGAAAATCTGGGACAAGGCAGACCATACCCGTCATGATCTCACGCTGGCGATATGCGGTTTCCTCAAAAGGAATGGGTGGCCTGAAAACGCCATTCAAAGGGTGATCGATGGGCTTGTTGAGAAGACTGGAAAGGGACAGGAACACCGAAGCCAGGTGCATTATAACTACATCCACCAGGGAAAGGAATACGGCCTGCCGATGATAAGCCAGATCATAAAGGAGTTGGGCATCGGTGATTGAAGAAGATATAAAGAAAAACGCCAAGACTGACCCAGTTCTCACTGGCTTGAAATTTCTCTCAGAAATTAACAGGTTTTCAACTAAAGATCAGGATGTCTGCAAAAAACTTGCAGAATCAGAACATCTGACGAAAGAAGAATTCGACTTTGCGAAAAAAATCCTAAAGAGGTATGAGGACAAGCTTCCGCCGGAACTGTTCGTAGATATCCTGAATGCTAAGTTCACCGGACAGAAAACAGAAAAACCGAAAGAAGACGACATTCCAAAAACTATTCCTCCAGACATTTATGTATTGATTTCCAACCATGATCGGATATCGGCGAGCATCTGGAACGGGCATGAAGGTAAAATAGACTACGTTGTGACAAAGGAAAACGATAAGGGTGAGGATAAGGATTGGATATACACGCTTGTCCGATTTGACGGTAGCATCGATGAACCCCTGCTGATCAATGGTACAACACATGGACTGCGGTTTCACCTTGGAAAGGATGAATACGTCCTTTCGGTTGCGGACGCAGTGAGGTTATTCAAGGACATATTCTATCTCCAGTCGCTCACATGCCAGAGATTATCCGAAGTATTCACCTACTACGTTTCGAACGCTGAACGGGAAGGTAAGCTTAGGGTTTACATGAACTCTCCCATATCTGTTGTTGATGGGATCGTGAGGGTTGATTATGATATTAAAGGCAAGACTAAGGAAATTCTGTCCCTGCTGAGGGAATATGAGAATATCGCTTCACATAGGGAAGCATACAGGGCCACCTTTGCATGGGCACTGTTCGCACCGTTGCACTACTACCTCAAGAGTCTGGCGAAGTCCAACCTTAAGTGTCCGCTGATCCTTGAATCTGGAAAGACTTCCGGCGGAAAGACGAGCATTGCCAACCTGTTCATTGGACACGGCTACGACATGCCGAAGGAAAAATACTTCTATCCATTCAACAGGGTGCAGAGCCTTTTTATGCTTTCCGTACATCTTTCGGAAAGCAACATTCCTGCCATAATCGACGATGTCACGGTGAAATGGATTACGCAGAACAAGGAGAACTTCAAATCCTATGTGCATTCCGGAATTTTTGCGGATCGGGGTAAGAGCAACCAGCAACACAGCGAGTACAGCGGAATGAGGAGCTTCATAATGACCCTGAATGAGGATTACGCGATAGACATGGATCTGGCACTGGCGTCAAGGATGGGAGTGTTCTCTTTCGGGCCCGAGGAATCAAGGAGAACTAACAGGGAGAAGTATCTCGAACTGCTGAAAACCCTTCCAACGGGGTTCATGTATGAACTCTTTGTGATGCTGTTCAAGGATAGGAGAATAGACGAAATCGTCCATGAGGTGGAACCATTTGAAACCACAAACGATTGGTTCAACTACATTTTGAGAAAAGTGAATGAACTTTGCACCGCATTCGGTGTCGAACCGTTCCCGCTTATCAACGGCGACAGCAAAGCGTCTTCTGTGAGCTACGCAATGGACATAGCACAGGCTTTTCTTGCGGAGTGGGCCAGAATGCATGACTATGGCGAGAAATCATATAACGGCGAAGTGGTGCGAGTGCAGAAATACTACAGCCAGCTTTCCATGGAGCTGGATGTGGATGAGCTGAACGGCAGGACGTTTATACATTTCACCCCTGGAGCTTTCAAGAAGCTTATCCAGATGAGGGGCTTCGAGAAGATATACGCTTCAACTACGGAATTCATAAACAACATTGACAGCAGGGAGGACGGGGTCATGGTTATGAATGACGGTAAACGCAGGACCCACAGGTTCGGCGAATCAGTTCTCCATGCGTATACCATTTCAATTCCAACCGAGACTGTGTCCAAGTAGCCATTTTCAAAAATACGTGGCTACGCACTTTGGCTACGTAAAAACCATTGAAAATACATTGAAAATAGCGGTTCAGCATGAATTGTAGCCATGTAGCCATCATTTTTGGAGAGATTCATGAGAGATAAAAATTTTTTTTTGCATGACAATGAGTGTCATTATCCATGATAGTGATTGTCAGACAAGAAAAAAAATTTTCCCCC
Organism: Candidatus Woesearchaeota archaeon; assembly: GCA_964641875.1. Lineage (GTDB taxonomy): Archaea > Nanobdellota > Nanobdellia > Parvarchaeales > Parvarchaeaceae > Parvarchaeum. The sequence goes on from CAZXLU010000174.1 coordinate 2,899, forward strand.
TCATGTGAATCATGATCCATGGCTACATGGCTACAATAATATAATATAGAATAATGAATGATAATATAATATAGTAAAATAAAGGATATTTTGACTATAACTTCATGTAGCCATTTTTGTAGCCATCACGTAGCCATGTAGCCATTTTCCAAATTTAGTGCTCAATCTATCTAATGTTAAAACTAAACATTTATATCTTCTGAAATCTTGTATAGAGCATGGTAAAGAAAATAATGATCTCCGTTCCCGATGATCTGGGCAGGTGGCTTGACGATCACAAGGAAATCCAGAGGTCATGGGTGTTCAGGAAGGCGGTAATGGAGATACGGGCAAAAATGGA
>CAZXLU010000175.1:0-3144 GCA_964641875.1 Candidatus Woesearchaeota archaeon
TCGAGAACAAGCTTCTTGAAGTGCTCATGCTTCTCCACTGGGAAAAGGGAGTGGGCGAGGAGAGCGAGGGGAAGAAGCTTCTGGGAGAGCTCTACAAGGCCAAGGTGGGGGATCCCACTCGACAGAAGCTCGTGGATGAAATATTGAGGGAGTATGGGGTTTGAGGGAATCGGAGACTAAAACAGGGCAGAATCCTCTAATCTCTGTCGTTATTCCCTGTTTTCGGGCAGGTGAACTTTTGGCCGAGGCCATCGAATCGGTTTTGGCTCAAACTGAAACCGATTGGGAACTGATCCTAGTTGATAACAACGCTTCTGATGAGACCCGGGCGGTCGTCGGACGATATGTGGCGAGATATCCTGAAAAAATACGTTCTGTTTTTGAATCGGAGCAGGGGAATTCGTCTGCGCGTAATAAGGGAATTAAAGAGTCGAGCGGGAAATATATAGCGTTCTTAGATGATGATGATTTAATGTATCCTAATCGCCTTGAAAAACAACTGGATGTGGCTTTAAGAAACGTGAACTGTTCAATCGTTTATGCTGATATGGATCTTTGCTCACAATCCGGTCTAAAATTGGAGAAGAAATTCTTTTCGTCGGACAAATTGATCTACTCAGAAGACATATTGATCTGGAGTCCCCGATACAAGCAAGATCCTCCACTTTTCACCTTTCCATCAATTATGTTTTTTTCAAAAGAGCGTGCCCTCGAGTGTGGAATGTTTGATGAAAAATTCAATCCGTTCTTTCATGAAGATACAGATTTTTGTCTAAGAATGTGGGAGTTAGGTCCTTTTGTAAAGGTTTGTGAATCGCTAGGAATGTTCCGTGAGGCATCTGCGGATTTCCTTGCGATGAAAAGAAAGGGGATGTTGTCTCTTTATCTCAGAGAGAGAAATCAAAATCAATTTTTCAATAAGTGTGTTCATAAATACTTTAATCCTAGGAACAAAATTAATTTACGCTCTTTCAAAAAACTTCAATCTAGATTGTTGCGTGAGTTAGCCTGTCATGTGCTAAAGTTTGAAGAAGGAAAACTACTTGGTCGGGCACTTATCCAAAGGGCAGTCAGAGCCTCACCCTCAGACTGGAAAAATTGGAAATGGTTCCTAAGGACGTTTCTCCCTAATTTATTTCTATGCAGATTTCTGGGAGAGGAAAGACTGCATAAAGAAAGGCTTGAAGACGTTCTCAATCCTCAAGAGTTAAAAAGATTTTTTACTCTTCCAACTGATTGAGCCTCTTGCAAAACGTTTACGAGCCCGTGCGAATAAGTTTTAGTTGATAGAATCTTGAGGAAAGTCTCCTTCCGACCCTAATTGTGCGCCCAGCATGGGCGCGATCTTGGGGGTGAGAGTCCCCCCGTAAGGACTTGTAAAACAATAAAGTTATCTCTTTATTGTCTCTGTCAGGGATGGTTGAAAACCCTCGCCTTCAGGCGAAGAGAATTCTCGCTCAATGGGCGGAAGCCCATGAGCGGATTTTCTTATTTTTTGAATGCCCTTGAGCATGGAGATTCAAGGTCGTCTTCAAGACGACCTAATGTTCGAGTGAAATCCAAATCCCTCGCCTTATAGGCGAGGGTTGTTAAATTTACAAGCCATTAGTGCTAGAACGGCAAACATGAGATGCAATCCGACCTTTTATGGAGATAGGCGCATTATAGAGAGGTAGAATTGAAAACTCCAAAGCTTTCAGTTGTTATTCCTTTGTACAAGGGTGGAAAATATGCGGAGGATGCGATTTCTTCCGTTCTTGCCCAGACATTTACCGATTTCGAAATCATCATTGTCGACAATAATGCTTCTGAAGAATCGAAAAGACATGCCTATCCATTTGCCGAAAAATTTCCTGAAAAGATTCGAGTGGTTCTGGAAAATATTCAGGGAGTGTGCTCCGCTAGAAACAGGGGGATTCTTGAGGCAAACGGTGAGCTGATTGCACTTTTGGACGATGACGATTTGATGTATCCGGATCGCCTTGAACGACAAGTTCAATTGTACGATAAACACCCTGAATCTTCGATCATTTCTTGCTCGTATGATGTTATGCTGCCTGATGGTACTATTCATTCGAGTGGGGATTCATATAAGGAATTGTTTTTTGCAAAAATCTTGCAGGGCACAACGGAATGGAATCAAAAATCTCCTTGTGTACATAATCTTCCATCGACAATGCTTTTTTCTAAAATGACTGCACTAAAGGCAGGGATATTTGATATTCGTTTCAATCCTTGTGGGATTGAAGATATGGATTTTTCGTTCCGAATGTATCAACAAGGGCCGATATTGCTCTCCCCTAAGTCTGGAGTCATATATAGATATACGGGGGGAGAGTTTGAAGTGAAAAAATGGAATGAGCTTGGGGTGAGAACTCTTACATTGTGGCAAAAAACAGACCTGTTGTTTTCTGTACTTCAATCCCAAATTCCAAAAAACCTTGAATCTAATAAGAAAATAAAAAAGATTCAAGCACAGTGGCTCAGAGAGTTTGGATGTTTTATGATGCGTTATCCTCAGAAAAGATCGGCGGCAAAGCGATTGATAAAACGGGCTATTTTGGCAAGCCCATTCGATTTTAAGGGATGGAAATCCCTGATTCGATCATATTATCCTAATTATTTGTATTCTTGGGCTTTTCAATTTGACAGGGAAGAGATTTTTCCAAACCAGTTCAGTTTTCCTGAAGGATTTGAGGAAACATACTTCTCAATTGTTCAATTCAACTGAATCACCCTCGACTGGAAATCGAGGGATTCTAATTTCATATGAGCACTGAGTCGTCTTGAAGACCGCCTTGTTTCACCAAGCCTGATGGCTATCAAAGAGAAAAAAGACTCTCTCATGGACTTCCCCGCCCATTGAGTGGATCGTTCACTTGAAGGCGAGGAATTTCTAGATCCTCGAATGGGGACATTAAACACTGGTATTCTTCAATTTTATCAAGAATTTGTGGAGAAAATTCTCTGTTTTTCTTATGCTAAGGTGGGCTTTGATAGATTCTCTAATCCCTTCTCCTGTTATTCCATCCAAACCTCTTCGATGGTTTGAAATCCCCCTTTTCCACATCAACCACTTTTCTCCTGAGTTTTCCGGAAGGCTTTATTTTATTCTCGGGCAGGGGTTGGGTGATCACGTCAATG
>CAZXLU010000176.1:0-3137 GCA_964641875.1 Candidatus Woesearchaeota archaeon
AAATAAAATGACTTGTAAGAATTTTTGGAGGAAGACGCATGAGTCCAGTAGAAATGCGAGCAAAGGCAGTCTCTGATGTTTTAAAGGCTTACTCTTTTTCGATAAATGATTTTTTCGCAAAGTCGGGCCTAGGATTATTTATTCCAGCATATCAGCGACCATATTCCTGGGATAAGTCAAACATTTTTCGATTAATAGAGGATGTTTCGCAGGGATTTAGGATGCTTGTTAGACAACCGGACACCGTAACATTCCTCGGAACAATCATTGCGGTTCACGATATTCAGCACAAGACAATTTCCTCGCTAGTTGAGGATGAGCTTCCATCTAGAGTAATGACTGTTATCGACGGACAACAACGTCTCAGCACCATTTTAATTTTAAGTACTGTTTTTCATGACTATCTTAGGGTGGAAGTTAGTAAATTGTCGTCGGAAATAGCGGAGGAAGACTGGTTGTATCGAGAAGTCCAACGCCATTTAGCCGAACTTCAAAGGATCTTTGAATTTGACCAAGGATATGGTGACCTAAATCTTCGCTATTATCCTAGAATGATTCGCGCCTTTGTGGATCAGTGGAGTACCCAAGACAAAGCTCCGAAAAACCCGAAATATTTTTCGCCAATAGCTTGGTATCTTCATATGTATGGAATGCATGTTCGAAAAACTGAAGCTAACCCTAAGAAGTTTGTACCCAATGCTTTATCAACAAGTGATAAAGAATTAGCAAATGCGCACGATTTCTTTCTCGATCGGGTAAAAACTATTCAAAAGAAAATTCGTGATCTCGATAAGGTTGGATCCTCAGGTGACGAAGAGCTAGAGCTACCTAATTGGCCAGATGTCCTTAGTTCTGTTCCATTTCAACAAACCCTCGGAAATCAAGTCATCTTTCCTAAAGAAGTAAAAGAGAGGTTATCTTCATCCGAAGAAAGCGTATTTCACCGCCTTCTTCGGAACCTGCTTTTTTCTAAATTTCTCTTGACTCGTGTTGCATTGACAGTTGTGGAAGCTTCAAACGAAGATTCTGCATTCGATCTTTTTGAGGCACTTAATACCACAGGCGAACCATTGACGGCTTATGAAACATTTAAGCCAAAAGTTATTCAACAAGAGTTATTAGAAAATTTTGAAATATCTCAAAGTCATGAGCAGCTACGTAAAATCGATGCATATCTTTCAGAATTCAAGAAAACGGATGATAAACAAGATGCTACTCGAAACTTGGTTGTTGCTTTTGCACTCGCGGAAACAGGAGAAAAATTATCGAGGCATTTGAGCGACCAACGTCGTTACCTTCGTGACCAATATGAATTTCTCGATGCTAAAAGCCGTCTCGCCTTCGTCGAGCATTTAGCCCATAGTGCTAGTTTTCATCTAGATGTTTGGCCGAAGGATACTGACAATAAGCCGTCCTTTGGTGAAATTGATGGAATGATGACAGATATGGCTCGCCTTTGCATTGACTTTCTTAGACAATCGAATCACACAATTACGATCGCCCCATTAATCAGATTCTACTCCTCAGTTTATGACGCTCATCTTACACAAGATTTGGAGCAAGTTAAGAAGGCGGTCAATGAACTCGAAAATGCTATTAAAGCATTCGCTAGTTTCTGGACTTTATGGAGATCTTCGAGGCCAGGAACGGAAGGTATCGACGCCTATTACCGAGATATTATGAAAGCCCCATCAAGTAACCCGAATCCAGACGATCGTAGGCGATTCCTTTCCCTTAGTCGCCGACCAGATCAAAAACCTGTTGGACTTCCTCCATCATCTTCCGAACTTCGTGTAGCATTGTGCTCAATCTTAAGAAAATTTGGAAATATCAAAAGAAAAGAAGATTTTATAAGCCGTGCAATCGAACAACGAGGGTCCAAAGCAAAGGCAGTTACCCGGTTCCTTCTCCTTGCTGCTCTACATGATTCACCTGCTGATTCGAAACATCCGGGGCTTAATGAGAAGGGCACAAAAGGATCCGCCCCATTATTAAACTTTGCAACTTGGCACTCGTTACAGACGCTAGAACATATTGCTCCTGAGAAACAAGATATAAACTCTGATTGGAATGCTGAAATCTATAGGCGTCAGAATGGAGAATTCTTTGATACGATTGGAAACCTAACATTGTTGCCGCAAAGTTTAAATGCAAGCTTGTCAAATAGATCTTGGAAAAGTAAGCAGTTCCTTTACAAAATTCTAGCAAGTCAAACAGAAGATGGTAGAAAAAAGTTGCTTGCCAAGGCAAATGAATATGGAATTTCTGAGCCGACACAACTTCTCCAAGAAAAATCCACATTTATGGGACAGATTACAGCTCTTGCTGCTGTTGAAGGTGAATGGACTGCTGACCTTGTTGAAAAGCGGGGAAAAAGATTAGCATCTCTAGCGTGGGATCAATTATCTGAATGGCTTAAGTTTGATGATGTAACCGATATATAGAAGAATTGGAATAGGGGGGAGACCCTCCCACATCACCCAGCGGTGCTTCGGTAGTCCCATGGATCCGAACTGTAATACTCCCCAAAAAGTGGACCAGGCAATAAGGTAGTAAAATGAGCTGTGACCAAGGAAATAAAAAGGAGGAGCCGTGGGCGCCACTCGAACAAAATTCAGCCCGACTTCAAGGCCAAGGTCGCTTTGGCCGCCATCCGAGGGACATGACGATCAATGAGATCGCTTCCCAATTCGGAGTGCATGGCGACTAGGTTGTCCGCTGGAAGAAACAGGCCGTGGAGGAACTGACCGAGGTTTTTTCGGACAAGCGGGAAAAACGCCATACCTCCGAAGAATCTCTCCCAGAAGAACTCTACCGCCAGATCGGACAACTGAAGATCGAACTGGACTGCCTGAAAAAAATCAAAACAGGATCTCGTCTTTAGGAGAAGTCTTATCGACCCGGAGTGTCCGTCGATCAGCATCCGGCATCAATGTGAGCTTCTAGGAGTGAACCGATCCGGTCTGCATCGATCTCCTGCTCCCATCTCGCAAGAGATGCTGGACCTTGACGCGGCTTGATCGACAAGCAGTACACCCGGACACCCTTTTACGGGGTTCTCCGGATGACGGCTTGGCTCTGAAGTCGATCGGGATAGGGGCAGCCCTTTCGAGCTGTTCCCCTCCCACACCACCACG
>CAZXLU010000177.1:0-1410 GCA_964641875.1 Candidatus Woesearchaeota archaeon
CACCAATACTCCATCTCTTTATCACTCACTTCTCCACTCCGTCCTGCTCGTCGGCCCATGCGGTCATCGCGCGGGCCAGTTCCCTGATGTCGTCGGGGCTGTTGAAGTAAAGCCCCGCTCCGCTCCCCTTCTCGGCCTCCAGGTTGATAACGAAGCTGCCCGCGCGAAGCGCGTAGCCGCTGCGCATCTTGGGGTTGAAGATATCGACGTTCATGTCTTGCTCCTTGGTAGATCCCTGTGGCCATCATATACCCGCGCGGGCCACAGTGCAAGCGAAGGCGCAGATTTTTCGAAAAACTGCTACCATTGCGCGCATGGAGACTTCAAAAGCCCGGATGATCCAGGTAGGGGTGATCTGCCTGTGCACGGGAGTCATGATCGGCTTCTATCTGCGCCTGCCCCCGGTGACCACCCACACCCTCCCCGATCCCGTGCCCGAGCCGGAGGTGGCCGATGAGCACACCGACTGAGCTGGAGAAGCGCGTCGATCTCATCTCCGCCAAGATGCGCCGCATGGAGGAGCGCATGGCGATGGCGGAGGACAAGCTCACCCGCGTGCGCGTCTACTCGCCGGGGCGTCCCTGGTGGCAGTGGCGGCTCGCCCTTACCGAGGAGCAGTGGCGGACGCTCGGCATCGCTCTTCTCGCCTTATCCGTACTGGTAGAACCCATGATCAGAAAGAGAAACCCGTGAACTTTTCCATCTCCGGAATCAACTCCGCCTCAGTGTGGACCGTTCTCTCCTGGGTTGCGGCCCTGGTGCTGCACTTCACCGGGGCATCTCCCAACGTGCAGCCCGTGGTTGACGCGGCCGCCGGTCTGGTGACCGCGCTGCACGTGGCGGGCACCCACTACAAGACCGCCCAGTCGGGAAAAGCCCAAGGAGGTACGCCGGCATGACGACCCGCGAGGAGTTCGCCCGCGCCCTGTGCGCGGAGATGGGCTGGGCCACCTCCCAGCAGAACCTAGACGCCCTAGTCGCGTGGCAGTCGGCTGAGAACACCGAGGCCGCCTTCAACCCCCTTGCCACCACCGAGGGATGGGCGGGCGCCACCGACTTCAACTCCGTGGGCGTGAAGAACTACGCCAGCCTGGACGACGGCCTGGCCGCCACCAAGGCCACGCTCACCAATGGCCTCTACGGTTCGGTGATCGCCTCCTTCTCGATGCAGCAGCCCGCGGCAGTGACCGGCGCGGCCATCGACGCATCCCCGTGGGGGACCAAGAACGTCCAGGGAGTGGTGGCCGATGTGGTCGCGGACCGCACCGCCTACTACCTGACGCCCATTGGTGGCGGGGCCGCTCCTGTCCCGGCACCATCTCCGGCACCGGTGCCCGATCCCAGCCCGGTGCCGGAGGCCCCCCCCGCTTCGGGGTTCACCTTCCCCGAGCTGTCCATCAGCCTGGAGTC
>CAZXLU010000177.1:1510-3136 GCA_964641875.1 Candidatus Woesearchaeota archaeon
TCCGTGCTCATCATGGTGGTCCGCTGGGTCATGCGGGTGGTGGCTGAGCGGGACAAGCTGGCGGACGAGGCCATGGCCAACAAGATCATCACCAAGTTGGAGCCGCGCTTCCGCTCTCTGGAGGCGCGCATAGATACAGTGCAAGCGAGGGTGGATCGTGGGTGAAGTACACGTAGACGCGGGCGGAGACCAGGTCGAGGCGGTGCAGGCAGCCGCAGCTCTGGCCGCAGCAGAGAAGGCGGGGAGCGCCGACGCCCGGGCCGCCCAGGCCCAGGCCGAGGCGCTGGCCGCCCAGGCCCAGGCCGAGGCGGCCAGCGAGGCAGCCGCAGCCGCCGGCGAGACGAGCGCGGCGGTGGCCGCAGCGGCGGTGACCCCGGAGCAGGTGACCCAGACGGTGGACGACCGCCTACAGGCCTTCGTCACCCAGCTGGCCGAGGCCCTGCGCCCTCCCGAGCCTCCCGCCGGAGCGCCACCGTCCGAGCCTCCGCCCCATGACGAGGCACCCCGCACAGTGAAGAAGGAAAAGAAGAAGAGTTTCAGGGACCGGTGGCTGGGAGCATGACCGACTTTTTCGAGGACAACTACACCGAGCCGGAGGGGCGCATCTGCGCCTCCGAGGGCTGCTCGACCCCCCTCCCCGAGGGGGCGTCGCACTTCCGCCGCTACTGCGACGAGCACCAGCCCCCCAAGCGCAACCCGCCCGCCAAAGGCAAGAAGGCCGCCCCGCGCCGGGACTCCGCCCCCCGTGTGGTGGTGGAGCTCGGAGCCACCAAGCCCAACCGCAAGGCCGAACAGAAGGCCAAGGTCGAGCAGGGGGCTGTCAAGTACCTGAAGGTGATCGAGCTGGGCGTCGCCATATCCGGGGACGCCACCTGTGCCAATTCCATCAAGGCCGGGTCTCCCGCTCTCGCCTCCGCCCTCGCGGAGCTCGCCGAGTATCAGCCCGCCCTTGCCAAGTTCTTCCTGCCCTCTGAGAACGCCGGCCAGGCGGCGGCCTGGGTGGCCGTCGCGGTGGCAGCGGGAGGCATCGCCCTCCCGGTCATGGCCCACCACGGACTCCTCCCGGAGTCCATCGCCGCCAAGCTGGGGGGTGTGTTCGTTGCCGCGCATCAGCCAGGCGACGCTCCGGCAGCCTGAAGAGGGGGCACCGGTCGTCCCTTGGGCCGACTGGTACGCCGAAAAGTGGCACACATGGCGGCAAGGTCAGCATCAGCTCTTCGTGGGGCCAACCCAGTCGGGCAAGACCACGCTGGCCCGGCAGCTCGCCCGCTTGCGCAACTACGTCGTCGTCTTCGGGACCAAGGCTTACGACGAAAGCTTGGACGCCTTCTTGGACGAGGGCTACCGCCGGATAACCCAGTGGCCCCCGCGCAAGAAAGACCTTGAGCCTGACGAGGCGGGCGACGTGCGCCTGATCCTCTGGCCCAAGATCAAGTCCATCCCCGACCTGTGGGAATACAAGCCGGTCTACTCCAAGTGCCTCAACTCGATATTCATCGAGGGGCGCTGGACCCTGGTGCTGGATGAGGGCATCTGGCTGGCCGACAAGGGGGGCCTGGACCTCGGCAAGGAGATATCCGCCATCGCCTACGGGTCGGCCTCCAACAAGGTCTCCATGTGCCTGCT
>CAZXLU010000178.1:0-3125 GCA_964641875.1 Candidatus Woesearchaeota archaeon
AAAAACTCCTTATGGATAAACAAAGTTGCCAGAATTCAGGTTTCCCCATGGGTTGCGTGGAGAAAGAAGCGAAGGAATAACAGGAATGGTTAAAGTTACAGTTGTTGAAACACACTTACTATTTAATATAGTTTTTGCAATGGCCTGACATTGCGACGTGGTGTTGGCAGTAAGCAACACGACGACACTGGAAAGGGCGTTATTGACAGACAGGGAAGGGGAATAATTGGCCAAGAAATTGGGCGGGAGAATACCTTTGGCTTCCAGGCCGCTGTAGGACATTGTATTGCATGTGTACCCAGGGTTCGGGGTGTTTAACGTACAGGACGTTTTTATGTACTGAGAAGTGGCTTTAGATAATTCATTTATATTACTTTTAAGCCTTGTTATTTCTAATAATGACACTGTATTTGAAATAGTATTAAAGCCAGTAAAACCAACTAGAATTGTAATTGCTAAACTTGCAATAACTGTAATAGTATTCATCTATATACCTTATTTTTAAATTTTTTATATTAACTTTTATTTATAATTTAGTATTATTTTTAAATTTATAAATAAAAAAATGCCAATATGAAAACTTAATTCCATACTGGCATTTTATTCTTTTATGTTAATATAAATTATATTATTTAACCTTTTTATATTTCTCTTATATTTTATTTTAAAATGTAATTACATAAATTATTTTTATATAATTACTTTTAATTTTAAATTTAAGGCATTTTAATGCCTACACATATAATATAGCACTCTTTTCTAAAAATTCTAAAAAATATTTTTTTAATTTGACAGATAAAATATTTTCAACTATTATGAGTGGTAGCTTTTCTATGCTTTGAAGATAAAAATTAAAAATTAGGAGGGTACCATGTCAAAAATTTCTTTCAAACACAAGCGGGGTACTACTTTAATTGGTTTTCACGGCATGGAATTAACGCAAGGTAAGAAGAATAAAAATAAATACATGAAACCTGTAACTTTTACCACTATTTCACCAAGTGTAAGCTATAATGAATTACCACATGACATTAAAGAAAAGATGGACCCAGTTGATATAGCCATGTGGGAAGCCTTGCACAACAATTCTCAAAAAATTATTGAAGTAATGTCAATAAACAGAAGTAAATTTTTAGTTAAAAAAGAATTAAAAGAGAAATTGATAAAAGAAAGTATCAAAAATATGAGTGATGAAGAATTTGAAGCACTGGTTGCCGCTAGAGTTGAGAAAAAAATACTTTAAAAAAAATAAAAAACTAAAAGTAAAAATTAAGGGGGATAAAATATCCCCCTTTTTTATTTATTATTTTTTAAATTACTAAAATTCTTTCCCATTTTGTAAGGAAACATTTTTACCAATTTTCTTTAATTCATTAAACCCATACTCCGCAATATTAGAATTTAATATTTCCTTTTTAATATTTCCATTCAAATAAGCTGACCCTAATTTTTTCTTCTCTCCTTCTATATAATTCCTAAAACTATTTTTAAAATTACTTTCTTCTATTGAAATAGGTTTAATTTTATTAACATGTGAATTTATTACATATAGTGAATTAATATACTTCTCACTAAATGTATTTAATAATTTCTCATTGTTGCATTCTTTTATGGTACTCTTACTTCTATCTAAAAAAGATAGATAATTCTTAATTTTGTAATATTCATTATTATTATTTTTTTCTAACATTTTTTTCTGAAAAGGTGTGTAATTGTAACTATTATCTTTGTCATTCATTTTTAATTCCTCCATTATTAATGTTGTAATACACTGCATAAATATAGTGTAACACAAAAAATAAAAATATTATATATTTAAAATTTTTTCTTGCTTTTTATATATTTTGTGTTATATTAAATATATATATATAACATTCAATTATTAATTTAACTTGAGGACACAAATATGAATAAAGTTATTGTAATAATTATTTTAGCTGTTTTAACTGGCGTCGGTATGAAATATATGCATACACATAAAGCTATTATGGAAAAAGCTGCAGTAAAAAGCAGTGTAAGTACAATTAAGGCAATAGGCAAAGAAGGTATTAAAGAGTGTAAAGAAACACATTGCGTAAAGAATGGTGAAAAAGAAATTAAAAATGAATTTTTAAAAGCAAAAAATGAATGTAAAGAAATACACTGTATAAAAAAAGAAAGACATAAAATTTTTAGTATTGCTAAGGAAAAAATGAAGAGTTGTAAGGAAAGACATTGTATACGTGGTTTCTTTGAAAAGTGGAAAGAGAAACATATGCAAAAAATTATTAAAAATAACATTCAGGAGTAAGTATGGGAATTTTTAACGGTATTAGAAGAGTTTTAGATATAATAGGTAGTACTGTATCAAATTTACTACTAAGTGGTGGACCTTTTGCTTTTATTGGGAAAATAATAATTGTTTTTGTTGGTTATTTATTAATTGGTAATACGTTAAGTAGTATTTTTATTGGAACTAATTCAACAATTGGTACTTGGTTTAAAATACCTTATCACGTTATATTGGCATCTTTATTATTAAGCATTTTAATAATGTTATATATAGTTGAGTTACAAAGGACAATAAGGACAAACGGTTTTTTTTCAATACCATCTACACCAATATTAATTTATGCTATAGCTTGCTACTATATCGGACCTATTTCACTTTTTACAGCTTTTTTTATCTTTTTTGTTCAAGTTGTCTTACCTTTTATCATTAACAAGAAAAATAAAAAAACAATAGAAGAAATAGAAGCTAAAAATAGTAAAAATAATAATTTTAATAATTATATTAAAGATGGTGAAATTAGAATGATGGATGCAAAGGAGTAAGCTATGGAATTTGTTAATAATATATCACAGCATTTAATTAATTCTTCTAACAAGTTAATGTCAATTATAACCAACTACACTGGTATGTCATATTTAAGTATGCTTGCATCAGTAGTATTTCTATCGCTTATATTAGAAATGATATCTAGTAATGGTCGTACAAGAGTATCAATGCTTAACCTAATTTTTCTAGTTGGTTCTACTTATCTTGCTGGTACTAGGGGGTTAATTTTTATTACTAGTATAGCTTTTTCGGCTTATTTATATATTAAGATAATAAGAGTATTTCTACGTAAAAATAAGAAAGATAA
>CAZXLU010000179.1:0-1088 GCA_964641875.1 Candidatus Woesearchaeota archaeon
GAACTCATCCCATATGATCCACAGTTTATTATTAAAAAGATATTTGGATGAGATATTTTTAACGTTATAATTTGTTATAAATATAGAAATCTGTTGCATGTCTATCCATATCTTCTTGTGTTTTTTTTCATGATATCGTAATAGATCGTCTACCCTCCAACTTCCTGTATAATGTAATCGATCTTACTTTCCCCTTAAGATCTCACCGATTACTTCTGCAGGCTTGAGAAATATATTTTGATATTCCATCTCTTTCCTTATTTATGTTAACGCTTCCACTATTCTTCATGTTCTCTTTAATCGGATCGCCCCTATAATTCTCTATTCCTTTGAGATCAAGGATGTCTTTCGTGCGTTTGACAAGCGATTTATTATGATGAGACCATATCCTTTTATTACTGTCCATTCTAATACTCTTTTTGTTGCGTTAGCAAATTACACTCATTGTTTTCAACGAAAATTATTGAATAAGTTTTGTAACACAATTGGAAATTCACATAAGAATCAAAGTAGTTTTGAGATTAAAAGTATCTAAAATCTAACTCACATGCAAACTACTATGTTCAAAGAACGATCCTTGTAATATTCAACCCCAAATATCAAATAGATTATTTTGTGGTATACCGAAATCTCGCTATAGGAAATTCGAATCGGTCCAATAGATAAAACAGTTTTCCAATGATCCATTATGAATAGTATTTAGGCCTTTTAATCAGAGTATGCAGACACTAACACAGAAAACTGAGTCAATTTTTAAAACTTTAATAGTGAAGACAACAATCACTAGTGATAAAATTATACTTAGAGGGAATATTTATGACCTGTAACCTATGTCAAAAAGCTAATAGAATATTTGTTAAAGGACAACTAGTTTGTCCTATCTGCGAAAACATAAAAATACAAAATAAATCTGATGTACTTAAAACTCTTAAGGAAGATTTGTCCACAAATATAAATTATTTCAAACAGTGTTCCCATAACGTTAACTTAAGTGAAACCATTGATAATTTAATAAAAGTTAGAGAAATCGCAGCTGAAGCATTGTTAGCTAATCCTGAAGATTCGGAAGCAGGAAAAGAATGGATTTC
>CAZXLU010000179.1:1098-3116 GCA_964641875.1 Candidatus Woesearchaeota archaeon
CAAGCTTATTCACCCTCGCGAACTTGCCTAAAACGACAAGCGGAACCAAAGAAGTCAGCTCATCTGATCTTATTGCAGTTGGACGAAAGATTGTCAGTGCAATATCGCGTATCACACTATGCGAACAGGATAAACTTGTTTTACTGGAAACTGGTGAAGAGTGTTATACTGAATTGCAACTACTCTTCCGTACTACGAAAGATGTTGATGACCGAAGTTTTGATGAAATAGGGTTTAAATCATATTCGGCAGAGGCACGCATATTAGAAATAATTATGAAAGCCAGTATGCAGGAACACTTGGATGCTGTAGAATCAGAGACATTAAACAGAAATTTAAGGTATTGCTTTCCAAAATTCCTATTGCCGTATAAACAAACCGAAAGAATGCAAACATTCGAGAATACTGCCCTTTATATTAGTTTACTAGTCTCGAACGCACTTGGACCCGATTTTTCAAAGCGCTTAGGAATTTTAGGTATTGATGTTCTACTCTATAAAAAAATAAAAAAGGAAATACTTAGGAAGTTTGGAAGTTTAACAACAGGTCTTTTTTTAGATAGAAGTGCATCATTTGAAGGAAAAAATTTAGGTTTTTATATATTTATTGAAGACGTTGTACAAGATAAAGTGTACTTGACATATTATTCTTTAATTTTATTTGTTAAAATCATGTATAGATGGATTCACGATTCTAGGGAATACTCAAAAAGACTTGGAGAGGCACCGGAAGACTGGATTTACAATGTTCTGAATGGATATTTGGATACTAATTCTCCAATCTCTGGAGAGAAACTACTGCGTTATAAGCTTGGAAAGAAGAAACCAGAAATTGATGTTATTGGTTATAATGACAATAAGATTGTATTGGTTGAGTCCAAATTCTGGGAATCAAGTAACGTACCTGAGGTCGAAGTTGAACTTGCTCAATTCGAGAAGCGTATAGAGTATTTTGATCAAAATAGAGAAAGATATGGATTTTCAAAAGACCAAAAAATAATTCCACTATTCTATTTTCCTTGGCCTCCATTTCCTAACTATGGAAAATTTAATATTGCCCTTATTCCCAGCATCTCTGCTATTATGTGGTATATGCTAACAAACTTTCCACCAAATATGCGACCCTTCGTTAAACCCACAGAAGATATGGACAAGTTCCTGACAGATGATAAGGAAGAAAGACTTTTCATGTCTGACCTCGCCGATATTTTGAAGGTTGAACGCAATATGTTTAGAGTGCAAGATGTACAAATAGATAGTGTTGAAGATGATGAAGTTACTGTTTTTGCTTTCGTTTCTTTTGGTTTCGCTACTCCTTTTATATTTGACATAGATGATGATTGCAAGAGAAAGTTAAAAACCCAAGGTATAAAGCACGGTTCTTTGATAAGAGCTTGTACATATAATCTTCGAAGTAATTGGTCTGATGTTCAACTTGTTGCCTTTAGGGTACTTTCCCAGAGTGCTCCATTCAACCCGAATAAAAACTTGATAGAAAGGAATCCCAACGAATATGATGAATTTCTTGCGGACACATTTGGGACTAACCTTTCTAAAGACCTAATGGAATTAGTTAAGAAAAGAAAGATAAGTCTGCAACGATACATGAAGTGGGCAGTGGACTCTGGACACAATGTACTCACATCAGTTGGGACATTGTTAGCTGAGGGCGACATACCTCATGCTGTTTTGTCACAGTGTGATTGTGGAGAAGTTATATGTTTGAATGAGAGAATATATAGTGAATTTGTAAAAATGAATGGCCCAAATGTGAGGTGTAAGAACTGTGATCCTGACATGAAGAGAAAAATTGAGAATATAGTCGGCACAAATACTTTTCAAATAGAAAAAAAGGATTTATACCTAAAATGAAGTGGTTCTTATATTCATGCATCATTCTACAGAATGATGGAGAACTAAAAATAAGAAGAGACCTTAAAAGTGAAGTAATACACCCTGTTTCCTCTGCTTTTACCACCACGATACCTTTTCAAGTGCATCAAGGATGTCTTTCTGCTT
>CAZXLU010000180.1:0-1533 GCA_964641875.1 Candidatus Woesearchaeota archaeon
ACCAACAAGAAGCCATGGAGTTATTGCAAATGGAGCCGATGGAATGAGGTTCACAAAGAGCAGGGACGTCACAGATGATGTTGGAGCATAGTAATAGACACCAATGGTCACAGACTGCTGAGAATCGATAGGAATACCGCTTACGAATACAAGATTCCCCATTATGGAAACCTGATTGGCAGGAACCACAACACCATTGATCACGACTTCAGCCTTGAGAATGGAATTGCTCGTTGGTGCTGTAAGGTAGAAGTTATAGATGTTATTCACGGACTGCTGGTTGGTGAAGGGTGCGGTTGCATATTCCGATGGGACTCCAAGAGGTGATGCACCGGCTGAGATGCTTTGGGGATTCCCAAGAATGAGATGCTGGGTTATGTCTGAAGAAACATTGGTCTGAGCCTTGAAGGTGATGTAATACTGCCTTGCAGAGTAGTTGTTAAGGGCAAAGACCACACCATTTGAAGAGACTACATAATTAACCCCTTCCGTCAGATAAAGACCGGTCTGTGCATCCTTCACCTGCACCGAAGCGGTATCTACCGGAACAGTCACAGGGAATCCAACAAGAACGTTCTCAGTCTGGTTGGTGGTGTTCATTGTTGTACCGAGAGTAGAAGTATTGACGTTACCGTAATATCCTTTGTTTGCAGGGAGCTTGGCAGTGTAGGAATAGGTCTTGGTGATGTTATTCAGAGCCCATGTGAAGTCTGAATTTCCAGACCATGTGACGTGGGATGTAAGACTGAGGTTCTTGGTGTTGCTGAAGTTCAGTTTGACTGCATAGCCATCAGCAAGATAGGTCTTACTGAGAGAGATGGAATACTGGTTAGAAGACATGTTATAAATGGTGTAGGAAACTAAAGTCTTTCCGGTTGCAAGATTGTAGTAGGATACATTGACCTTGCCGAGAGTCCCTATCAGATCGATCTGTGGAGTCCCCTGAATGACAATGGAACTCAGGACATTGTAAGGAGTAGGATTCCCGAACCAGATCACAGACTCATTGGTTGTGAGGTTGGAATACGTTGTGGCATATATTACTTCATAAGGATCAAGAACGTTGGTATAAGCAGAAACGAAAGTTCCGTCTGAGGTGTAGATGATCCCTGATCCTCCTGACATGACATAATCATTGAGAGCGATATTGAGTTTATAAGCAAGTTCCATCTGCACAATCAAATCCCTGCTGAAGATAAGGCTCTGGTTGATGTTGATATTCGCCGTGCCTATTAAACTTGATATCATATCAAATTTCTGTACCATCGTAATATTGGTATTATTCAACATGCTCTTTAATATATTTACCTTCTGTAAAAGTGTCAGATTCAAACCGTGTATGCTATCGTTTACAAGATTAAAATAGCTCTTCACTGAGAAGTTCATGTTTACTATGGAGGTATTTAAAAGACTAAAATACTGACTGTCATTAATCGTTAAACTATGTAGAGAAGAATTAAGAATATCAAATCTTGTAGTATCATTAATGTTTAGATTTGATATTGAAGTTTCAACAAGATTAATCTTGGTAGT
>CAZXLU010000180.1:1633-3076 GCA_964641875.1 Candidatus Woesearchaeota archaeon
AGATTCTGATTTATACCATAAAAGAGCACACCATTGAAGAAAGTTACAGCCAGACCGTTGATGTTCATTTTCTGGGAGTAATTTGCTGGTGTTGCGGCATTGGAATTTATAGAAGTGAACTGATAAGAGAAGTTATAAGTTCCAGACAATAGATAATCAGTTACAGTCTGCAAAGGCATTACCGTAGTCAACGCTTGGAATATACCATTTTGTTTAATATAAACTGAAACATAATAGGTCGAGTTTAGATTTGCAATTTGTAGTTGTGAGACAGGAATCGTAATATAATCTGAGTAAGTAGTGGTTTGTGGCGTAATATTCACATTGGCAACGGTCTGATTAAATATATCCTTCGTTACAATATTCAAATTTTGTCCGATAACATACTGATATTGATCTACAGGCATTTGTTGCCCATTAACATAAGTTGTCAATTCACTAAAAGGTATCTTTATCCCTGCTACTTGTCCTATTGCTGTGCTGGGTGCATAGTTGATAGTAAGGAGTCCGTATGGATTGGCTATTGTTATAGGTTCCAAGAATGTAACATAAAAATAAGACCATCCAGACATGCCACCAAAGGTAATCTCTCTGACATTGGTATCAAATGAAATATAAGGCTGGTTTGCAGAAACAAATTGCCATGACGGTGCATAATAAAGTGAAATATAATTCGATCCATTATTTGGTATCTGGTAAGTATATTTCCATTCAGTTTTATTCTGGGAGTAGGCAACGGCTGTTATATATGGGGTGTAAAGGATGGAGGATGCATTAGCAATAAACGGTATTCCTGTACCGATGGTGAAGGTGGGCATTGAGGATAATGAAACTGGTGCAAATATATAATTCAATAATGTAGGCTCTGAGAATGTTCCAGTGCTGCCGAAAAATCCTATTTGTGAGGTTGGAATTGACAACGAAGAAGTCAAGGAATATGATAATGAATTGTTTTTCGTGGCGGTATAAGTGTCCCCACTGAAACTTACCTCATAAGTTGCAAAATAACGTGAAGTCTGAAACGTTTTAGTATTTACAGAGCTTGTCAATGAGGTTGAACCAGCTTGCATAAAAGTGGAATTTTCATAGGACTGGATGTAACCTGCAACTGGATATGAAGATCCATAAGAAGTAGGATTTGTATGTGATACATTTTGCCATCCAAGGTCAATGTAATTGGAACTCTGTATGTAGTTGATATCAAAATATACCTGACCCTGACCGGTTGCATTGAATTTTGTCCAGAGACCATTTTGTGTATCCAGTGCAGTGACATTCAATCCATCGTGCATAGTATAGGTTAATGCTCCAGATGTATAGTCCCATATTGATGAATTTAATGATGAACCACTAAAACTATCATAAAATGATTTGTTATCGTTATTGTCAAATACCATCCTTCCATTATCTTGTGAACGAGATTGCCCGTAAACAGGTGCTTCT
>CAZXLU010000181.1:0-3033 GCA_964641875.1 Candidatus Woesearchaeota archaeon
ATTCTTCTTCTGTTTTTGGTTTAACATTTGTGTTGATTGTGATAAGGAAATTGGAGTAGTGCCATTTTTCTTTATTTTTTTGTTTTGGTTGGAAAGAGGCTCTTCTAATGATTTGTCTTCCTTCCATTTTGCTTTACTTATTAATTTTTGTTTACCTAACATTTTCTAATTATTTTTAGAAAATTAAAATGGCAAGAACAAAATTTACAAGTAGACCCAGAAGAACTCCTAGGAGAGTTCAATATGCAAAAGTTTATTCAAAAACAGAGGCACATTCAGATGCATGTCATGCAAGTGGTGGTCATGTAACTGGTGTAGATAATAGTAGAGGAGTTTTTTATTGTAGGGGAACAAGAAGAGGAGTATCTACCAAACCAAGAGCTGATATGTCTCATTTAACAGTACAATATTTAAGAAGAAAACTTAGACAGGCAGGAGTTAAAGGAACTTCAAAAATGAAGAAAGCAACCTTATTACAAAAATTTAGACATGTAGATGCTACTTCTTCATTAGCTAGTTTAGGAAATCATTTAGAAGCTGCTTCTGCATTAGCTAGTTTAGGAAATGTTAATAAAAAATAAATAAATTTCTAATTTTTTTTTTTTTTTAAAATGGCAAGAATAAAAACAATAACAAAAAGAAGAATTAAAAAATACAAAGGAGTATATGGTGCAACACCAGCTAATATGGATAAATGTATTGCAAAAGGAAGAAGAGTAATACAATCAGAAGGTATGGCAAAAAGAGGGATTTTTAGATGTGATAAACCAAGAAGAAGAAGTACAGTAGGTCCTCAGATGCCTACTGTAAAATTTTTAAGAGCAGAACTTAGAAAAAGAGGAGTTAGGGGTATATATGACATGCTTAAACCAGAATTATGGGAAAAATATAATGAAACAGGAGGTGATGAAGGTTTTTATGTTAGAAGTAATTAAAAAAAATGTTTATTGATTTAATGCAATTAATAACATAATTAATCTATGACTATCACCCTGAATACAAGTTTGACCTATATCTAATAATGTTTCTTTCATTAACTTGTATAATGAAGGTTCATTTTGTATTTTAACATTTTGCCAAGTACAATGTAATAAACTTATTACATTTATTTGAATATCAGGATCAATATAACCAAATGCATTATTACCCATTAAATAACATCTACTTAACATTTTTATTAAAACTTGATTTACTTTTTCATCAGTATAATGATCCCTAATTTCTTGAAATAATTCATAAGCTCTTGGTTGAGTTAAATGATAATTAACCCTTTTAAGCATTTCTTTTACTTCCGGAGAATTAATATCACAAGTATAACTATGAACATCCCAACCTTTATAAATTTTAGTATTCATTTTAAAAATAAGTAAACTAGAAAAATTCCTCCTACAATTAATAATAATTTATCAGTTCCTGTTGGTTTAGGATTAAGTGGAATTGGAGAAGGATTTGGGTTAGGGGTAGGATTAATTGGAGAAGGTTTAGGGTATGGTTGATAAATAGGTAAACTGGGAATATTTGGTTTTTCCCCATGATCAGGAGGAAATATTGGATAAACTGGAAGAAGAGGTTCTACAGGTAAAGAATCACATATCTTTTCCTCAACATTTTCACAATTATATTTTCTACAATAAGGAATATTACCTGGATCAATTGGTTTTTTACTACCACTATCATAACAATAACATTTTTTCACAACTTTATCAATTCTACAATTCATGAATATCTAAAAGAATTAGTTTTAGAAAAAATAAAAAAAATAATTATTAGGAAGATTCAGATTTTTCTTTGCAACAACTAATTTGCTGTTCTTCTTCATCAAAAAAACCTAAAAAATAACATATATTTAAAATGAAAACATAACCTGTTAAGAATCCCAATTGATAGCCAATATATTGCATTCTTAAAAATTCTAAGTTAGAAAATTAAGTTATGAATTCCTTTGAAGTTAAAGAATTTAGTAGATGGATTGCAATATTTGCTTTTTTATATGCAGCTTATAGAGTTTACAATTGTCCTTGTAATGGATTAATAACTTGTCATCAAATAGATTTTTATAGTGCTGTAGGAATTGGAGTTGGAGCTATATGGTTGCAAAATTATTATGTAAAAGGTTCAATATTCTAAAATAAAATTAAAAAAATGCCAAGAAATCCTAATTGCATTACTTGTCAGGCAATTTCAACTAAAACGGGTAGAAGATGTTCAAGAAGGACTTGCCAATTATTCCCTTATTGTTGGCAACATTTAAGATTAATTGATGGATTAGCAGTTAAAAAATCTCAAATACCAGGAGTAGGATTGGGATTATATAGTTTTAATAAAACTTTTCATAAAGGTGATCGTATTGTTGAATATACTGGGGATGTTAAACCTTTTAATCCACATGATCCAAAATTAAATCCTTATGGTGTGCAAATAAATAAAAAAGAAATAATAGATGCTGATAATCCACATAGACATTCAGTTGCTAGATATTCTAATGATTGTAGACCTATAAATAAACAAAAACATCAATGTGCAGGAAATAATGCAAAATTAGTTTATTATGATCCAAAAGATGTAAAGAATACTGAATTTGAACCATATGCTGGAAAAGTATTTATAGAAGCAATAAAAACAATTCACCCTGGAGAAGAAATTTTTGTTAGTTATGGAAAAGCTTATTGGGAAGATATGAAAAAATTTGGAAAACATCCAGCTAATTTACATTTAAAAATACCAAATAGTTTTTGGAATGAATAATTAAATTTTTATTAACCAAAAAAACCAAGTACATATTCATGATAACATTCTTTAGTACAAAAAAAAGCTTCAAATGGACCATCTTCTTCACTTTCTTCCACTATTTCAGGAAATGATTCAATACACTTGGTACAAACAAAATCATAATGACAATTTTGACAATTATGAAAATGGGCATCCACACTATCAAAATAGGTAGGCATTTTTAACTTAAAAATTAATTAGAAAATATTAATTATGATGCCATTTTCTTGCATTTAAAGCAAATGTAGCTCTTCTTCTTATTTT
>CAZXLU010000182.1:0-2994 GCA_964641875.1 Candidatus Woesearchaeota archaeon
ATTGGAAGACAAAAAATCTGTCCAAAATTAAAGGGCTCAGATCAAAGATAGGTAGAGTAAATTATTATTATTTTCTCATAGCATTAACATCATTATGGATTTTAATAAACCTATGGTATATTATTTATAATGTTTATGACCTTAATAATGGTGGGATAGTAGATACAACAACTGCCCTGCAATCTATTATGTCCAGCTTTTACCATGAACCGTTTATCAATACAGTTCCAGGTGGTTCATACTTTTCTGTCCATGCTTCAGAAATACTTTACATATTGCTCCCTTTTTTTGCAGTATATCGCAATTTTATAGCTTTATATATAATCCAGAGTATACTAATATATTCTGCCAGCATACCATTATTTCTACTTGCAAAAAAGAAACTGAACAACGACAAAGTTTCACTCTTAATTTCTTTGGTATATTTATTAAATCCGTATATACATGACAATCCTTTTGAAACACTTACATTATTTATGGGTTTCATAATTTATTCATATTATTTTTTTGATTCAAAAAAATATATTGCTTTCATAATAACCTTCCTGCTGGCACTATCAACAATGGAATTTAATCCAGTTATCGGCGGTTTTTTCGGATTATATTTGATCCTGTTATTCCTGTATGATAAAATTAAGGTGAATAATTTATCTTCTATTATAAAAAAAATAAAAACAGGGAATGTTAATTTTAAGTATAATATGATAAAAATCAGGTACTTACTGCTTGGCATTTCTATTCTGATATTGTCAATTTCTTTTTTTTACCTAGACAAATATATAATACTATATTTTTCCGGAGGAAAACATTTAATATCTACAAATCTTGCCGGAGCCGATACCTCTTCTCTGCATGCCATACTTTCGACTTTTAAAAACGGCCTGACTTCCAAAATAAACAGTATAATCGAACTCAATTCGCCATTTCTTTTTTTATCATTCCTGGATCCCTTTGTATTATTGGAATTACCATGGTTTCTTGCATATTCTATAACGACATTTTCACCATACTGGTCTGTAGGAGTCTATTACGATTCTTATATAATCCCATTTGCAGCAATAGCAGCAGTCCTCGGCTTAATAAAACTAAAGGATGTATTTGGAAATAATGATAGTGGAAATTCAGCAATAAAAAAAGTAACATATCTCGCCGTACTTGTTACAGTAATACTTCTTATGTCAAATATAATAATACCGATGGTAGATAATCCTGTGACACCTGTAAATTCCAATGAGTATGGTATAGATCAGCTGGCGGCATTAATTCCTGGAAACGCATCAGTTTATACAGGCGTTAATAACATTCCTATAGTCAGTTCACATGCTTATAATACATGGTTCTACGGTCCAGAACAGAATTATGTTATATTTAATATAACAAGCCCTCCGAACCTAGCAGGATACGGTTTTGTTGCCGCTTCCGGTTCCTATGCATTATATGAAAAAGACTACACTGGAAATCCGGATTTTAACTATATGGATATAACAGGAAGTTCTGGTTCCTACGATCCGGGAGCTATAATGAACTGTAGCATTACCGATAATTATCCAATTCCTCCAGGCAATTACAGCCTTTCTTTGAATATTAATTATGCAAGCTCTAAGGTTGTAACATATAATCAAAATGCTAATGAAACAATGTTTCTAAATGACTCCTATGCACTGGTATATCCATTTAAGTTAAACAATAATTTTAATCTCAGCAGCCTGGTTGTAAATTCCAGAATGACATATGGTTATTATATATTGCAATCTATGATAACATCTTCTACTAATCCTAATTCAACCATTTCGTCTGCGTCATACGGCCAGAACCAGTATAATTTTAAATATGAAGATTTTCATTTTAATGGTATAAATCTAACTGCTGGGAAAACATATTATCTATGGTTATGGTCATCGGGAGATCCCGGAGGACTTACATTTCCTATTTCCAATAATACCTCAACATCTTCTTACATAGATAAAATTTACAATGGAACTGGTACTGACAGTTATGGATACAAGATATCACATATTTACTCATCTCAACCATCTGATTACGCTCCTGAGGTATCATTTATATCAAATTCTCCAGTTAAGCATGAACCAACAAACATTTATGTAACTTCTGGTAAAAATACAACAGAAATAACCGTGTCAAAGAGCGGGGATTACAGCTTCGATTTTTCAGATGGGCCTGTCATAATAAGCTCTAATTTATTGAATGGAAGCTTAAGTATGTCCTATTCTATAAAATCATTAACAGGGAAAGAAAATATACCATTTCTATTTTCAGCTCCTTACATAGTTCTGGAGATTTTAATTATATCATCTGTTGCTGTATATCCTATAGTATCGATAATAGATAAAAATATAAAATTGATCAACTTAAAATATTCAGAACTTGCACTTATTATATCCCTGATTACATTTTATTCTATGTTTTCTCTCTATTACTATAGATATATTTCTGTGAACCTAATATACTTCAAAATTATTGGAATCATTATAGTAATATCACTATTTGCATTTATTTTGAAATTTAACAAAAAGAATTAAAATATTATTTAGTATATCATATTAATTTTACTATTTTCTGTTTATCATAGATCTTTACCATAGCTTAAGCTAATATCATTACAATATGCGAATATTATATTCCATTATTCCTCAATCTACTAATTCCGGACCCTTGAAATCCATATTGTTCTTCATAACCGAGTATACAATATTCAGTAATTTATTTGCACATGCTATCATTAGCTTGTTTCAATTCATTCCCGGTTCCTTTTTATGGCTGTATATCACTTCACAACGGTTGTGTATCATATTATATGTAAATATAAACCCCCTGTTAATAATGAATTGATTATTAAATAACAGGGAGAAATACCTCTTTTGAGCAACAAGGAGATAATAAAACATGGAATATGATAATATAAACATATCGAATATAGTGGATATAATAGAAAAGACAGTTAAAGAGAAGCTGGAAGCACTTATGAAAATAGAG
>CAZXLU010000183.1:0-2985 GCA_964641875.1 Candidatus Woesearchaeota archaeon
GCTTTTTCCCCTTCATCTGTTTTTCTATCCATTCTTTTCGAAAACTTTCGTTTTTTATTGCTGATTCGAATTCTTCCGGCGTTAGATAATTCAGTTAGAAACGAGGCCTCACTGTATTGTAATCGTTAACAGCCCAGTATATGTATTCAGCGAATTCATCGTAACTAACGAAATCCCTCGTATAGATGTAGTCTTCCTTGAATCTCCCGAAGTACGATTCGATATGCTCATCCTCCCTCTGGAATGTGTGCATATATCGTTTTGTGCCTTATTCCGGAGTTTTAAGATGCTTTTCATAATTACGGGATGTCAATTGTGAACCGTTGTCTGATCGCATGATCAATCCTTTTGCATCCAGATTTAGGAAAGTGTTCATAATGTAGTTGTCGAATTATTCGAACATTTCCTTCGTTCTTGACGTCCTTGAAACGAAGTATGCTTTTATCTCCTTCATCAGCGAATCTTCTACAGTCGATTTTCCCCGTTCCATTGCAGCCGTACCTCCGGCAATGAACTCATCCTTCCATCCGTATATAGAGGATGCAACATTGTACTTTCTGCAGATCTCTGCTATCGTCGATGAGTTCGATAAGACTTCCATCACGATACATACCTTCTCTTCCTTCGGTCTGTACGTTCCTTTGCCTGCCATTTCAACAGCTCCTAAACGAAATGAGGATTAAACCTCCCTTGACGCTCCCCCTATATAAACCTCTCTCCATGCTCATGTTGTCTGAATGTAACCGAACCCAGTTCAGCGGTTATCAAGCGATTTCCATCATAAATTGAAAAAAACGAAGATACAAAACGTCATACTAGGTAGAGTGAAGAATACACTCTGAAATAATTATGCACAATATACCGCTAGAGATGTTTAAACTGAGATTTTGAATTTTCTACCCCTTCTTTCTCTAAGGCTCCTTCGGATATTATTTAATTCCTAAAAAAAATTACTACAGTGAATCACCGTCTGGGCATATAGATCTCAGTATTAATGTTTAGAAAAGATTTTACTTGTGCGATCAACTTTTCTATCTCAGTGTTCTTCCACCCTTCTCTCGTCTCTACGAATCTGTTCAAAAGTCGCCTGATAAATGCATATTCTGAGTTCTCTACTGAAGCCAAGTCATCGAAATTATTTTTATTAGGATCGACAACCACGGATGAAATGCCTAGAAAACTGGTCAAACTATCATTCTTAGTCCTAAGAAATTCCGAGGTGAAGAATCCGATGGAATTGAGTCTGCGTGTATCTTTAATGGTTTTTATTTTAACTTTCTGGTACGGAGTTAATCCGATCGATCCCATAGAAAAGGCCCGAATCAGCTCAAAAATCGTGTATTCAAAATTTGATAGTTCTGAGTACAAGAAATTATGATGACCAAGTTTAAAATGCAGCTTCCTCAAGAGAGGAACACTTTCAATAATTTTGGCAATAGCCGCAGCCCTGCTCTTTCTAGTCTCAAACATTTCAATGAATATATATCTTACTTCTTTTTCAACCCAGTGATTCACAAACGCTTCATCACTTTCCATGTCCCTCATGACATAGCCTCTTTTCACATAATACAAAGCTGGATCCAAATATTCGGTTTTTCCCAGAATTTTATAAGGGGTGTGTATTACCTCACTAATAACAATTTTATCCTTTCTATATAAAAAAGGTTGGTAGCCGCGCTTAAATCCAGGACTGAGATAGTTCCTCAACCATAACGGTATGTTTCTGTTTGCCGTACTGTCATCTATTGCCCTCTGAACCATGAATCCGTTTACATCCTTCAGGATGAGAGTACTCAAGGACTTCAAAAGAGCCTCAGAGAGGATATCTCTGTCGGTCAAGATCATTATCCATTCGTTCCTAATTTTATCCTTCAAATTGTCTCTAATATTTATCATTATAGGCTCGAGGTATCCGAAGCTATATACCCAGAGTACATTTATAGCTTTTTCGTTCTCATATTTTTTAGATACAGATATATATTCAACTTCAGAGCCTGAAAACAGTATCAGAATCTGGTTAACATACTGAGAGGCCAGATTGATGGTAATCTCTGCAGCAGAAGAGATCCTGTTTACGCTTCTTATTATTACTGTTATATTTGACGGTATCTTAGACGCCTCTGGCATAATTCCTTAATATGACTGTCTCTATAAATTTATCTTTGAAAGGTGCTTATATTACGTTGATAAATATGAGATCAAATTCGTTACCGGTTGTTAACATACACGGGCTGACATTTTCAGAAATCCAAGAGATTTCAAAAATCAGCTGAAAATTATTCTTGTTGATTGCTCAAAACCCATGAAAGGAAAGGCATAACCTGGAAAGCTGCTTTTGGTAAGTTGTTTACTTATCGGTTTTTCTCTATTATTGATTTATTCCCGTTCAATAATGGCAGGAGTACCATGAATTCATTTAAAATTTAAAACATAAGTAAAATCAATAAATCATTCAAGATTACTACCTGTTAATTTATGAAAAATGATATTCAACATCAGCGAGAGAATTGGGATAAATTGTCGAAAGTAGATCGGTATTGGTCGATACTGGTGAACTCAGAGAAATAGACAACAAGTGGGACTTGAAAACATTTTATTTCACAGGAAAAATACAAATTGATAAATTGCTTAACTTTGTCTCACTATTTAAGGGGGCAGACCACTATCGGAATATTTTGACCGTGTCACAGGAGTTGATTTTAGTCAGAATATGTTAAATTCGCTAAAGCTCATAATAAATATAAGAATTTGAACTACGAAAAAGTTAACGGAAAGGATCTTTCTGATCTCCCCTCAAACACTTTCGACTTCATCGTTTCGCTCATTACTCGGCAGCATTCTCCCCCAAAAGTCCAGTATGGATTATTAACGGAAATAGTGAGAGTTCTGAAGGAAGATGGCGTGATCGTAGTAAGTATAGTTACGCACACGGGTTTAAGCAATTCATTGAGGAATATCATAAACAATGTGAGCCCAAAGATAACA
>CAZXLU010000184.1:0-2984 GCA_964641875.1 Candidatus Woesearchaeota archaeon
TTCTTAAGTCTCCTTTGTGAAGATGAAACCAATAACCGAAAAGATAATGGTTACATGTAACGGCTTGCACTTATAAACGGCTTGGCTCAGGTGCATTTAGCAAAACCGGCTCACAATAAATGACTTTATAATTTTTTCTTGGCTCACATTAACTGCTCACGTAGCTTTTTGCTGGCCCACATTAAGTGATCATATAACAAACTCGGCTCACTTTATTTGACCCTATCCACCTCCTTGGCTCACATTAAGTGATTTTATCGGTCAAAATTCGATGAAAACGATCATTTAAATTTGTGTTTTTTTCTTATTGAATGTCATTGATATAAATGTAATGATTCCGCCATTATAACTAGGAAAAATATGGTTTTCATCGAAAGTGGCACTTTTACCTCAAAAAACACCTCCAAAAACGGTTGCTTACCTCAGAGTTTCAACAATTGACCAAAATACCGGAAAAAATAAGGCTGCTATCTTGAATTTGTGCAACGAAAAAGATTTGGGAAAGGTTCATTTCGTCGAAGAAACAGTTTCTGGAAAAGTGAGTTGGCGCGATCGAAAAATCTCAGGGATTATTGAGGAGCTAAAAAAAGGAGATAGACTTGTTGTCAGTGAACTCTCTCGTCTCGGCCGTAGCATGCTTGAATGTATGGAAATTCTCTCAATTGCAAGTAAGAAGGGTATTGACGTGTACGCCGTTAAAGGAAGTTGGCAACTGGAAAGCAGCCTTCAAAGTAAAATTGTTGCTATGGCTTTTTCAATAGCTTCTGAGATCGAACGAGACCTGATTTCCAAACGAACAACTGAAGCTTTAAAGGTTAAAAAAGAAGCTGGAATGAGACTGGGGCGTCCTCCAGGCCCTGGAAAAAGTAAGTTAGATGCTTCTTTACTAGAGATTGAAGGATTGTTGTTGAAAGGGTCTACGCAAAAATATATTGCCAATCATTACAAGACCACCCCCTCTAATTTGAATAACTGGATGAAGAGACATGGCATAAAAACTCTTCGCGCCTCTTCTGCTCAACAAGAAGCAGGTTAATGAGCCAGAATACAATTCCTCTTGAATCCATTATTATTCTGCACAACAATTTAGCGGGTTTATCAGCTCGTAGTCCTGAGAAACGACGATTACAGGAAGAAACTGCAAAAAGCTTTGATGTTTCTTTATCAACCGTCAGAAGAGCTCTTAGAAACTACAGAAAACCAAAATCGGCAAAACGGAGTGATTTTAACCGTCCTCGCACCATCAGTGCGGTTGACATGCAGACTTATTGTGAGCTCATTGCCGCTTTAAAAATTCGAACAAGAAATAAGAAAGGGCGCCATCTTTCAACGCCAGGAGCCATGTGGATTCTAGAGAATCATGGTGTAGAAGTTGGAGGGACTAAAATTATGGCCCCCAAAAACATCCTCATGAAAAGTACCATCAACCGATATCTTAAGCGCTTTGGTTTTTCTCCCAAAGGACTTTTGTTAGAACCCATTGTTGTTCGTTTTCAAGCGGAACAAAGTAACGATCTCTGGCAAATGGATTTCACCCCTTCTGAACTTAAGAAACTCCCTCAATCTGATTCAACGTCTTCCGATAAAGGATTAATGCTCGCCAGCCTTGTAGATGATCGCAGTGGCGTTCTTTATCAAGAATATTTTTTGAGTGATGGTGAAAACGCTTTAATGGCTCTTCAGTTTTTATTTAACGCTATGGCTCCTAAAAAACAAAAGAGCTTCCCCTTTCAGGGAATACCAAAAGCATTGTATCTCGATAATGGTCCTGTATCGAAAAGCCTTTTATTCCGACGTGTCTTGGAACAACTCGGCATTCAACTTTTGACTCATCTCCCTCAAAACGGTGATGGCCGAAGAACAACGGCCAGAGCAAAAGGCAAAGTCGAACGCCCATTTAGAACCGTTCAAGACGGCCTTGAAACACTTTACCATTTCCATAAACCTGAATCACTTGAAGAGGCTAACGAGTGGTTGTGGAGTTATCTGGCCCGTTATAATGCAATGCCCCATCGCTCAGAAGATCATCCTCGATTAGAAGATTGGAAAAAGAACTTGCCTTCTGAGGGGTACCAGAAGATGTGTAGTCGGGAACGTTTTTCTCAAATGGCTCGAGAGCCCTCGATGAGAAGTGTTGGCTCAGATGCGTGCATCACTCTAGAGGGAATTTCTTATCAACTGAAGGCAGAGATGGCCGGAGAAAAGGTTCTTGTTCTCTTGGGATTGTTTGATTCAGAAATTTACGTTGAGTTTCAAGATAAAAAAGAAGGTCCTTTTTATCCTGCGGCAGGCCCCATTCCTCTTCACACGTATCGTTCTTTCAAAAAAACACACCGAGAACAGAAGCTCGATGAAGTCAGTGATTTAGCAAAACGAATTACTTTACCCCGCTCTGCATTAAGTGGACGCAAGGAAGATAGACGACTTTTAGAGCAATCTGACCTTTTTGAGGAAGAAACATTAAAATTTACTCCCTTTAAAGACAGAGAAATTGAAGAGATCTCTTATTTTGCAACGTCGCTGGATGCTAAATTGGCCATTGCTTCTCATTTAGGAAGACCGTTAGCTACCCTGCTTGCAGAACAAAGGCAACAAATAGATGTTTTTATTGCCCAAACACTACACAAGGAAGCATTGCTGAATAAAGTCCAAAGCTATTTTAAGCCCCGTCTTTACCAATCTGAAGGAGGATAGATGAATATTGAGATGATGAGTTTTTTTGGTTTGAGTAAACCTTTTAACCCTTCTCTGTTTTTGGAAACAGAGCACTCTGGGAAATTTATTCAAAATGTTAAAGCCGCCATTTATCAAGGAGGCATTATTGCTATTACAGGTATGGTGGGTTCAGGGAAAACAACTCTTTTGAGGAAAATTCAAGAGCAACTTACCGAAGAAAAACAAATCATTCTCTCTCGATCTTAATCAACTGATAAAAAACGTGTAACCATTTAAACGCTTTACACAGCCTTGTTTCTTGACTTGGT
>CAZXLU010000185.1:0-2976 GCA_964641875.1 Candidatus Woesearchaeota archaeon
ATCCTTGAAAAGTTGTTGGCAGGGATGGCGCCGCCAGGCGACACCTCGCAAAAGTTGTTGGCAGGGTGCCCTCAGGCACGCAAAGCGCTGGCGCCACCAGGCGTGCCCCTCGCCCCTTGTGGGTACGCAAGGCGTGTGGGCACTCAAGGAGACACCTCGCAAAAACACAAAACGACCATCCTACTCCATAACCCGAACATCAGGAATGACAACCAGCCATGTTCATGGTTTTGAGCCAAAAGGCAACGCAACTCGGGTGGTCATCCGTAAAATTGAGATGGGAATGCCAGAAAGAGTTGTGACAACTGGATGAGCACGCTTGGGACCAACCCGCATGAACGCGGCTCTGAAAGACTGGCTCAAGACGCACTCACCGGCGTAGGTTTTAGCGGAACTGGTGGGCAACTACCGAGAAATCCTCGAGAGTTAAAGAAAAACAAGAGTTGTTATTGCCTTTCTTTGAGAACCCTCTTGCGCAACGTTTTCTTTTGCGCGATCTGAGCCGCGTCTACAGTATTAACGGTGGGAGCGAAAACCCTGAACAGCCCGATTTTTGAAACACCTACAACAGCGCTAGGTGCGACGGATTCGGGTGATGGGCCAACGTTCCCGGTGCCAATCATGAACTGCACCATCGGCTCATAAAGCCCTTCCTTCAGGCCGTAATGGCGAACAAGAACCGCCCCCAACTCTTTGAGTGATAGAGGCTCCTCCACCAAGACCGGGGATGTCGTGGAATCAGTGGCGGACATTCTGGTCACCTAAGCAGGAAGAATCTTCCGAAGGGTAAAAAACCACAGCCCCAGGCTGTGAAGTTAATAGTTGCGTTTTTTGAGGGCCTTCCATGTAAATATTGACGAAATGATTGTGCGTGGGGGCAATCTTGGGAACCGCAATCCATGAATCAATTGCGGCACATACACCTTCGTTGATGGCGATACCGGCCTCGGCTGTCCTGGAAGCCAATATGCGATGTCGCTCTTCGCCGATACGCACATTGAAAGTACCGCCCAGTGTTTTATTGGCAGGTTTACCGGTGCGCTCACAATATTCGAGATAGCCATCCACGGCCTCACGAAAGGATTGGATCAAAGCGGAAGGCGTTTCTCCTTCGTAAGTGATGATGTCATTGATAAAGAGAAGCCGACCATGAAGACAGTTATCTTCAAGGCTTACATCAATACTCCCTTGATACCCTTTGTATGAAGTTGTTTTATCTGACATTATTTATCTCCCAATTCCCCGGCTTCCTGCAACGCATCTATTACACACTTGATCTGGTAAGACTTCAGGATGCCAGAAGGGTGCGTTTTGGATATTCTCAACCGAGTTCCACTACCGTGTTCAAACATACAGTGCGACCCCTTGCAGCCTTCAAAAACAAACCGGTGCCCGCTCAACAAAGTCTCCAGTTCATCCCACGTAAAATTAGTTGGTCTTGGAGTTGCCTGAAGCCTGGCCAGAAGTTTTTCTTTTTTCGACACGGGATTATCTGCGAACTATTGATAGTATGCAACTGAATATTAGTTGCAGTATATAACATATTGTTGTTAGCACCATTTTTCACAGCCAGCGCCTGTACCAACACCTGCCGACCAGTGGAAGCCCTTGGCAATCAATCCAGCCAAACCGACCATTGCGGCCAGAGTCCAGTAAAAATGTGCGTTTATCTTTTTCCCGAGGTTACGCATCAAGCGGTTACATGCTTTGCAATGAAATACACAGCGGTGGTCAAAGCGACACCAAAGCCCCATATCTTCCAAGTCATGGCGTGAAGCTCGCGATGAAGGTCTTCTTTGGTAGCGAATACGTTGGGGAAAGTGTCGAGTTTGATTTCAACACGCGCGAGCCTGTCCCGAACATCTCGCATGTCGATTTCAAGGTTCCCTACGCGATCAGTGAGTTCCATGCCGCCATCATAGGGTGGTTCACCGCCTTTTCGCAACTTTTTTTCAAGGTCAGAGATTTTTTCATCCATTGGGAAAGGCAGCACATTACTCATGAGGCAATTCCTTTTCCATTAAAGTAATTATCTTTTCTAGTGATTCATCCACTCTTTCAAGGGCATTGTCTATTTTTTGCCGCCTATCGAGCGGAACTTCTGAAGAAAGTACCGCGACAGCCCGTTTCAGATCAGAAACCGCTCTGACCAAACTCAGATTTAGCGCCAGAACTGTGGAATCTTTCATTCATAACCACCCATCATGTTGGACTATAAATTTCAACGGAAAAACTCAATCGCCGTCGCTGACCCTACGCTTCTCTCCCGGCCCAAATCCAGACAACCTTCCCCAAAATGGACACCTGGGCTGCTTCTTCGTGGGTCAAGCGCTCCGGCTGGTAGGCAGGATTGTCGGAAAGGATGATCAACCCTCCGTCGTGCGCCAACTGTAGCCGCTTGACCATCAATTCCAATTCTGGGGTGTTGTTTCTTCCAATGATGTAAAGACCGCTCACATCGGCGCGCCGAATGCCCGTGTCGATCACCAGCAAATCGCCGCTCTTGATCTTCGGCTCCATGGAGTCGCCGTAAGCCTCGATGACTCGCAACGCACCAAGGGAAGTTATCGGCGGCAGCCGACGGCGCACCCATTCCGTGGCTACACTGATCGACCCTACGATGTATTCGTGCGATGGCGTCACATTCCCATTGCCCCCCTTGGCACGGCCATTAAGATTACTGGGAAGTTCCAATATCGTTGGGATTTTCCAATATTCTCCCGGCTTGCTGTTCACATCACCGGAACAGCACGACGAACGAATCCTACCAGAATCTGAAACCCGGTGGAATGCCATCAAAGCGTTTCACCGACCTCGGCACTTGTGCGATACGCACCATACCAGTATCTCTCATCATCGGGGGCGCTGCACACTTGCCCCATGAAAGTTAATTGGCTGTCCAAAAACTTGGGACCACTATACTGGACCTGGAGCGTCTGCCCTCGGGTAAATTCGACACCAACGATGCCATCGTGC
>CAZXLU010000186.1:0-2949 GCA_964641875.1 Candidatus Woesearchaeota archaeon
CGAAGAGCCAGGGGAAGGCCAAGGGCAAGCGAATCCCCAAGGTCGTCCGGGAACGCTGGTCCTTCCGCTTCATGGAGGACGTTTCCCTTCGCAATGCGGACGAGGCCCTGTTGGTCAACTGGCTCGACCTCACCGTCACCGACGACGACCTTGGCACGGTTCTTTATCACAACGCCTGGGCTACCGATCATCCGCTCACGGAAGACACCCTCGTCGCCCTTGCCCAGGCCGGACGGGCAAGGTGGAAGGTGGAAACATTCAGACACGGAAGCTCGGCGGGTATCATCTTGAGCATAACTATGGCCACGGAAACGCCCACCTCTCCAATCTCCTGGCCTCGCTGAACATCCTCGCCTTTCTCCTGCACACGGCCTTCGAGTTCCTCGATACCCGCTACCGGACCCTCCGGTTCCGCTACGGCTCCCGGGTCGCGTTTTTCCAGGAGTTATCCGTCATCCTTCGGTGGTTCCTCTTCGACAGCTGGGACCACGTCATCTCCGTCATGTTCGCCAAGCTCCGGATCGATACCAGCTGAGCGTTTCTAGGGAACGCTGAGCTCTTCGTTCCCTTCCTCTGTGACGCTCCCCCTGCGTCTTTTTCACGCCAGGAAGTGGCACAGTCTCCCGTTCCGACCCTCATCTCTCGTCAATATCCTCCTTCGGACCCTCGTGAGTCATCCTCATGAGGCGGCACACCCCTCCCTTGTCCTCGACTCCCCCTCGGATAGAAGCCGAATTTTTCTCACCTGGCCCTCGGTAGGTTGGCCGGAGGCTCAAATTTTGAATTGCTGAAGGGGCTTGACTTCTCCGCCTGACCATATATAAACTCGGTACCGGAAAATGACTATCGTAAGCCGTACAAACTATTGAGATGATTGCCTGTTTGCGCAGAAGAAAAAACCTCCTCAAAGGGGCTTGACTTCTCCGCCTGACCATATATTTGTAGAAGAGGCATCGTTATTATGAGTCATCGCCTTTTTTTTGATATTACTGAATTGACTGCTTTTGATAAGGGTACAGGTATTCAGCGTGCTACACGTGCTTTGCTGCAAGCAGCAAAGGAGATATCATTCTGTAACTGGGAGGTAATTCCAGTACGAGGAGATGGTAGGTCTGGCAGATTTTTGAAAGTCCAGTCGGTTGGCCGTAGCTTTGAGCTAGAAGATGAGATAAAGCCTCATAAGGGTGATATGTACCTTAGTGTAGATCTTACCTACAATATTACACCTGAGTTGCGTCAAAAATTGCGAAGGTACAAAGATCTTGGGGTAAGTATTTATTTTGTTATCTATGACTTAGTGCCATTAATGCATCCAGAATGGTTTGAGGGCACAAATGAATGGTTTGAAGGTAATGATTATCTTAAATTATTTTCCTACTGGTTTGACTGTGTGGTAGAGTTATCCGATGGATTATTATGTATTTCCAAATCCGTTCTCAAGGATGTTGAAGCTTGGCTTAGAATACATAAATCGAATCGAACACTTCCTCCTAAAATGGCTTTTTTTTACCTAGGATCTGATATTAATCAAAGCGTGCCTTCTTTAGGTCTTCCTCCCGACGCCGATAAGATTCTCAGTGTCCTTCGTGCTTCAACAAGTTTTCTGATGGTCGGTACCATAGAGCCCAGAAAGGGGCATGAACTTGCTCTAAGTGCTTTCGAAAGGTTGTGGGGCATGGGGGAAAATGTCAATCTCGTTATCGTTGGGCGTGTTGGCTGGAAGGTTGACCATTTGGTTGAGCGCATTAAGTTGCATCCACGTTTTGGAACCAATTTGATTTGGCTTCCCAATATTAGCGATGAATTTCTTCGAGAGGTGTATGTAAGCTCGACAATCTTATTAGCACTATCAATGGCGGAGGGATTCGGACTTCCCTTGGTCGAAGCAGCTTATTTTGGTTTGCCGCTAATTGTTCGAGATATTCCTGTGTTTCGAGAGATATGTGGATCCGGTGTAACTTATTTTAAAGGTGTTTCAAGTGATGACTTATATGTACTTATCCAAGAAACGCTGAATAAATGTAAGTCTGGCGAGGTCTTTTCTCAAGAAAAAATATCAATAATGTCTTGGAAAGAATCAGCACATCAGCTGTTATCTGCAATTGCCACAATGCGCGGATTGAGGTATTAAGGAAGTGAATATAATGAACAGGAGGGTTCTTCTAACAGGTGCGGGTCGAGGTATAGGACTAAGTATTGCGAAAAAACTTGTGGAACAAGGATATAGGTTAGTGTTGCTCGTGGCAAGTGAGACATCTGCGCAAGAGCTTTCTAACTCTGACCTTGTTAGAGAATTTGGCTCAGATGTGTTCGCTTTCAACATGCAGGATCGCACCAAGATTGGCCAGTTTGTTGAAGGATGGAAGGAGGAATTATGGGGTATTGTAAACAATGCAGGTATTTGTAAGACGTTTGATATTTTGGCTAACGGGAACGATCCAATTGATGAGATTTTGGGTATCAATTTAATCGCTCCTTACCTCCTGACCAAAGGACTTCTTCCCCACTTATCAAGACCTGGTCGCATAGTCAATATTGCATCTCAACTTGGTCAAGAAGGTCGTGCAGGGTACTCTGCCTACTGCGCTTCTAAATTTGGTTTGATCGGAATGACTAAGTGTTGGGCAAAAGAACTTGGATGTGTCGGTATCACTGTTAATGCTGTATGCCCAGGCTGGGTTGATACTGAAATGTCGTTCAAAGACATTGAGCGAATGGCCAAGATAAAGAATTTGAGTTCCGATGAGTATTATAAGGATATTTGTATCCCACTCGAATTGAAAAGATTTAACACAACAGATGAGGTTGCTAACCTTGTAAGTTTTTTGTTGTCCGATAAAGCATCGGGTATTACAGGGCGAGATTGGTTGATGCAAACAATATGGAACCAGGAATAAATTCACTTAGGTAATTCCCCGGCTCTGCCGGGGGACCCCAAGAGTTTGACAA
>CAZXLU010000187.1:0-2923 GCA_964641875.1 Candidatus Woesearchaeota archaeon
CAGGCATATATATATTTTGCCACTTGACTTAGATAAGGATGGAAAAATAGATCATATATTACTCAAGGGAAAAGAAAACCTTAATGCCGATGAAATTAGTGTAATCGAGAACATACATGCGCTCTATATGGAAAAAAGAAAAATCCAGTTGACACCTGTTGGGTATTACAGCAATAATAATTATTTAAAGAATTTTCCATCGTCAAGAAACTGGATTTCAGCTACGCCTGTTATTTTTTCAAGGCACTATAAAAAAAATAAAGGAACGTTTTACCAGTGGATGTACAATGAATTAGTTACGGAGCTTAAATTTCATAGTGTCATATCTGATGATAAGGAATTAGAAAAGGTGGAATTGTTAGAATATATTAAAAGAAATAGCAGGAAGTATTACTGGCTAAATTACAGAAGGTCAAGGAAAGATGAGCCAGAGAATGGCGCGTATGGCTTTAAACTAATATTTAAAAATGAGATCTCAGGACCATTTGCTATTGGCACCAACGCGCATTACGGACTTGGCCTGTTTATGCCTACCGGTGATGATATTGAGTGAGGATCTCATTCCACTAAGAATGCTAAATGAATACTTATATTGCAGGAGATTGTTCTGGTACGAATATGTTGATAATATCTTTATAGATTCCGAAGATACAATTCATGGAAGGTTTTTACATAGAAATGTGGATGACAAAAAAGAAATAAACGAATCGGCAAAAGATGTTCATGCTACAGCAGTTACAATGTCCAGTGAAAAGTATGGTATAACTGGAAAATTTGACCTTATAACTTCTGAGGATGGGTTGTATATACCAAATGAATATAAAAGTGGGAAAGAGCAGAAAAACGGGCAGCCCTGGGATAACGATATTTACCAGACAGTTGCCCAGGCGATGCTTTTGCTTGACAATGGCTATAAATGTGATTACGGCTATGTGTATTATTTTAAAACGAAGAATAGGATAAAAATACCGGTTTCAGAAGAGGCTATAGCCACGACAGTTTCAATAATAAATGAAATCAAACAATTGGTGGAAGCTGGTAAAATACCCGAACCGTTGGAAGATAGCATCAAATGCGTTGGCTGTTCCCTTTCAGGAATTTGTTTGCCTGATGAAACATATCTATATTCAGGCAAAACCTTAGAAGAAATACGGAGATTATACCCGGCCAGAGATGATAAATATCCAGTATATGTTAAGGAACAGGGTTCATATATTTCAAAGAAAAATAACCGGTTAATTATTACTACAAAAAATGGTGAAAAAACAGAGGTAAACCTTATAGAAATTTCAAATTTATCTTTATTCGGGAATATACAGATAAGTACACAACTGGTACATGAACTGCTGCAGAGGGAAATACCTGTTCTGTACTATAGTTTATCCGGCTGGTACTATGGAATTACCCAGGGGAATTACAATAAAAACTCAGCATTGAGATTAAACCAGTATAAAATTGCGACTGACAATTTTAAGAGCCTTCATATAGCAAGGAATATTGTTTCTTATAAAATAAAGAATTCAAGAACAATTATACGGAGAAATATAGAAAATAAAAACTCAATCTCGCTTGATATATTAAAAAAATCATTGGGAGACGCACTTCACGCAAAAACTGAAATTGAATTGCTTGGTATTGAAGGGAACGCAGCACGTGTATATTTTTATGAATTTTATAAATTATTGAAAGGCAATATTGGCTTTGACGTAGATAGCAGGAACAGGCGGCCGCCAAGAGACCCGGTAAATTCATTATTATCATACCTTTATTCGATACTGCTGAAAGATATAGTTGTGTCTATTATATCGGTTGGCATGGATCCATATATTGGATTTTATCATAAATTGAAATATGGTAAGCCATCTCTAGCGCTTGATTTGATGGAGGAATATAGGCCTATAGTAGTTGACTCTTTGGTATTATCCTTAGTTAATAAAAACATAGTTGATACTGGTGATTTTGAGATGACAAAATATGGAGTATTTATTAAAAATAATGCTAAAAGTAAAATTCTCGGTGCATATGAAAATAGAATGGATACTTTGATACAGCACCCCGTATTTGGTTATACAATTAGTTATAGGCGAACAATGGAAGTACAGGCACGCTTGCTAGCAAGACATATAAATGGTGAGATTCAACAATATACACCAATGTATACGAGGTAATTTAATGAGGAATTATTATATAATAGCCTATGATATTACCGATAATAAGAGGCTAAATAAAGTGCATAATTACCTGCTTGGCTACGGTACACACCTTCAGTATTCTATATTTATCTGTGAATTATCTGCAACAGAAAGGGAAATCCTGATTACCGATATTTATGCATTGATTAAGCCATCCGAAGATAGCGTGATAATATATAATGCTGGCAAGAATGTAAATAAAAACCTCTTAACACTGGGGATAAAAAAGAAACCACATGACAGAAAAGCGGTAATAGTTTAAAGGTTAACATGGAATAATTATTATTGATAGCTAATAAGTGACCCCATGTTAATCTATAATATAATAAGTCTATCGAGCACCTATGTATGCACGAAAACGCCGTGGTTACTCGAAAAATCCAAAATGCCTAGTTTTACTGGAAATATAATGAGTATATTTCTTACTCATCTTTATATATAGCAACATTTTAGTTTGAACAGAGCATTTGCTCGCGATAAAAAAATGTATACTGTTTATAAAGCAGTAAAACCAATAACTATTTAGATGTGTTAATTATGTATGTTTAAATAGCTATTTCCATAATAGAAATATTATGGCTCTATTGAAGGTGATGGTGAGCCTTTAAAATTCGGTTCCAGAGAAGAATTTCCATAATAGAAATATTATGGCTCTATTGAAGGATGAAGAACAGGTTTGCCATTTCCTCTGGTATTCCGGATTTCCATAATAGAAATATTATGGCTCTATT
>CAZXLU010000188.1:0-2921 GCA_964641875.1 Candidatus Woesearchaeota archaeon
TGTAATCGCCGAGATTATTTATAACTGAACTTAAAATACTTACTGTCGCCGGACCAAGAGACACAGGGTTTATAACTCTAACCCCAG
The DNA here is from genome assembly GCA_964641875.1 of Candidatus Woesearchaeota archaeon. GTDB lineage: Archaea > Nanobdellota > Nanobdellia > Parvarchaeales > Parvarchaeaceae > Parvarchaeum. The sequence continues at coordinate 88 of CAZXLU010000188.1, forward strand.
TCCCAGCGATAATTGAAGTAACCACTGGGGGTATTACATTTACAGTAGCCGCCCCGGGAGACGCTGGATTTACAACACTAATTCCCGTTCCTGCTGTAATAGCCGTGATTATAGGAACTCCCGCATAACTACCGTTATTAGTTAATACCTCGCTTGCGGGTATTAAAGCCCCGCCCGCTAATATTCCCTCTCCGATTATATCCTCTGAACCGTTTATAACATATTGAGACCCCATCCACTATTCCTCCTATATGCCGAATATTATTACATTACCCGAATACTGCGTAGCATTGTCGGGAGATGTGATTGTAATGCCTGTAGTCGTAGCCGATATAACAAGCCCGCTGTCATTAGTTCCGACCGTCGGCGTATGTGTAAACAGATACGGAAAATTAATTGATTGATTTGTAATAGTAGAATTTTCATAGTTCGTAAAATTAATTATTACCTCTATCCTACCAAACAGCGTATTTTGATAACCGATAATCGTGCCTCCGCTCGTTCCAGCCGCATTTATCGTAGTGCCGTTCCCACCTGAAATACCGTAAATAGTGGTTGCCCCATTAATATCTACGCCAGTTCCATTTATTTGCAGCATATCACCCCTTGAAACCCGCTACGAATGTGGGATAGCTCATTAAATAAAAATAAAAGAAATTTACGCCCATAGGCGCGGTTCCCGTATTATTAATCTGAATAAAATATTGAGGGATAGGAACTACATAATTGGTTGCGGTAATCATAAAAGTAGAACCAGTCCCCGCCGGAAAAGCAAGGCTTTGCGCATCGTTAATTGGCAGCGGCGCGCTTGAATTTGGGTCGAATATTTGTATCGTGCCAGGCTGGTCTGACCATATCCCGAATGAAAGAATATTATTAGACACATTTATCGGGCTGAATTGCTGATTCCAACCGCCCGTTACGATAGGGCTATATGACTGCCAATAATCGTTTTCAATCTGCGGGAATGTTCCCGTAGCTCCCCCGCCCGCTATTAAATCGCCGTTCACAAGTTGAGAACTTACGGGATATATAGTTGGGTATTCAGGACTTGCGTGCTGTGTATAACAGTCGAATATAATAGTTTTAGCCGAAGCTCCTGCTGCTATCGGAAAAACATCAATAAAATTCCATAGAAAGCCCGCATAATTTTTTTCTTGTAATGTTATGGGAAAACCAGCATAAGCATTAAGCTGCTCCCTTAAACTCTGATTAGGCTTCGGTAAATTCGGTATATTAAAATTATTGGGCATCTTTCCTCCGCCACTTATGTTAATATTTGCAAATTCGATACGGTATTGCTGACGCCGTCCGTATAATTAGTGCCTATAGAACCATAACCGAGTATAGTTATCATTACAGGTTGAATAAGTCCCGTCAAACTTGAAACAGTGAGGGTAAATCTTGCTACATTTGGGAAATAATACCCCTGTGAATTATGCTTCGGCACATTATTCCTAAAATTTATAAATGACGGAACTGCCTGTCCATTAATCAGAATTGTATAATTATTAAAGCCGTAATCCGGCGAATAATAATTAGTTTGAATATCCGTGATAAAAAATTGAGGACTTGTGATTTGCGTATCAATCAATGTATAAGCCTGTGTATTCACCGTTCCATTATAATAATTGATAAGTCCCGCAAAATTAAGATTAATCCAACCTATCGTATAAATATTTTGCGCGGCGTTAGATACATCTTGAGTTAAAGGATAATTCGGCAGATTAACTGCTGCAGCCGATATTTCAAATGTTCCCAGCATTTCTTGCGCAGCCTGCGTTCCTTGAACTAAGTTTGTTTGAGGTGGCATTGTCCCTGCGGGTTGTGTTGCCGTGCCTGGCATGCCTGTGGCGTAAAGCGGAGCGGGAGAAGGCTGCGGGGTAGGCACATTAGCATTCTGTTGTCCTTGCTCTACAAATAAATTATTATACATGTCAATATCTCAAAAGTTAAAATAATTTGATAAAAATCTATCCGTCATATCGCATTGGTCTATTATGGATAAATGTTCTGCGGTATGCTTTATGACGGTAGAAACAGAAATAATACTTATTTTATTTCCCAGATTAAAATTCTTTTCGCAGAATTTGCAAGATAAGGCAAGTTCGCCAAGTGGAATAGTTATCGTATAATAATATGAAAGAAGTTTTGCGAGTGCGTCCCTATCTATGCCGTGCCTGTTGATATGAAAGCCGAGCATAAAAAGGTCGGATTCCTTCATCGGTTTATCTTGCTCATAGTCCGCCTTAATGGCGGTATTACAGGATTTACAAATAAAATCTCTTTTTATTTCTTTGCAGAATAAATTGGACAACATATTATTTCTGCTCCACATTACTTTTTGGTTCAGGACTTATATTTGTATTGGAAGATGTAGTATTGGGCTTAGCCATATCTGCAGATGTAACGGGCTTAGGGCTTATGCCCGTATCCTGAGGTATGCTTTTTTCGATATTATTTATATCTGTTTTTGCTCCACTTTCTATATTTTTAACCGCAGTATCTTTAATCCCTTCAATCCTTTTTATATAAGATTCAAGCTGTTTTAATGAATAAGTAAAACTTATTTCTATATCGCTGAGTGCTTTATTCAATAATCTGTAATGCTCGACGAAATAACCAACAACAAATCCTACGATAAATACTACTAAAAAACCTATTAAAGAAATAAGCATGCTAACCTCCGATAAAATGATTATTTTTTTTTGCGATAATGTTTTACTCCCTTATTTCGTGTTTGTCAAGTGTTTTTTTCTAATTTATATATAGATAAAATAAATATGAAAATAATACTTGACAACAATATTGTATGTGATATAATTAAAATAAAG
>CAZXLU010000189.1:0-2899 GCA_964641875.1 Candidatus Woesearchaeota archaeon
ACAAACGTAGAACATTGACTACCCATCTTTAACCTCCTCAGAAGAGACTTGCCACAATAGCTGAATAACATCTTTCATCACAGGCATCTCTTCCAACCTTATTTTCAAAAACTAATTCACCGCAATTTATACATCGACCGATTGGTGTTTTATGGATTTCATAATCATATTCCTCATACTCTCCCATCCCACCGCTAGGAAATTGAGAAACAGTCGGGTCCAAAATATTTCCACAAGAATCTTCTAACCACCAATGCTGTCGTTTTCCCCATATCGGACAATGGTAAAATCCCCTTACTTTTTGTAAACCATTAATCCTTTCAGCAATGAAATCCACATATTCTTTACATTTACCGTACGGATCTCCGAAAATAGACTCTGCTTCTTTCACAACATCATTATAGTTCATCATTCACCTCTTCATAAGTTTCCTTAAAAATATCCGATTTGCAAGGATAAAATTCTCCTTTAATTCCTTTGATGATATAATCTCCAACAAGAGCGTACATAACACCTTCCAGTGTTGGAATCCGCATATAAGCAATCAGATTGTTGTGCAAAATAAATGCCTTTGGACACAGCTTAAGCACTTCCTCATTGTTCGTCCCGTCCCACTGGACAGCTTCCACTATCACCGGACGCTTGCGATATTTACAGATCATCTCTCCTCCTCTCGTTTTTTTCCTCGTAGTCACATAACGTACAAACTGATTTAAAAACACAAATGCCAATATGTAGAGTATAGATGTAAGCAATAGTGTTAATTCTGTGACATATAGAACATTCATCAACATACCCGTATTTATTGATCATAATTTTTCCTGATCTTCTCAACATCTACATCGACAATAGTGTCTATGAATTTACCTATCATCCTCTTTCAGTATCGTCCGCTCGATATCTTCCTTTACCTTTTCTTTCAGGAAATCATAAATATCCTTTCCCTTATATTGAATATTTTCAATATAAACAGAAGGCACCTCATCATATAGGATACTTTCTGTTCCGTAATCGTATCCGACAGGAATGTCATCCAATTCTATTTCATATTCGACTTCGACATCGGCGTTGTGAATCCTATAATGTGTTTTATACATTGCCCACCCCCTCACTTGGTGTTAACAATATACCTTAACAATCATTAAAAGTCAACAACAGAATTAACCACATCGAAATAATTATTTTCCATTAAAATAGAATCAAGGCAATATTGAGATAAATGATAGGATTGTGAAATAATTGCAGTTAAACCACTTTCAATACGTCTTGCTTCCGATATGGAAAGTCGGGCCAATCCCAATTCTTTCTCCCGTTGCTTCTGTGAATAAGACAGGTTCACATCCGCATTGGCGATCTTTCCGTAAGACCCTGCGGCATGGGTGCCGTCCGACTTGTTTGCCTTTGTTCCTTCCTTATTTGTTTGAGAAGCTACGAGCATCCCTATGTTATACTCTCCGGCTACCCCTCTCAAATCAATAAACAACTGGTCCAGATTCAGATAATCCTTTCCCCGTTTATCTTCAATTTTCATAATGTCCGGATAATCCACAATAACAATATCCGGATAGTACTTTTCCCTTTCAATCAGATTTTCCAGATATACTCTCAGCATTCCAACAGTCAGGGAACCGGAAGGAAATGTCCGGATGATCAGATTATCATGCAACAGACCCATGATCTTGTCATTCCGAATGCCTTCAATCTCTTCGGGGTCCGATAAATATCCTGTCGAAAAAATATCCCTGTTTATTCCAACAAACCGATCTTCTACGTCCCTTTCAAAGAGAGAAACAATAACCCTTTCCATCTTGTGTTTTGTCAATTCAAAAAAAGACTGGACATACCTCTTCCGAATCTCGGAATGTGCCACTTCCAGATTAATATGGCATATCTTTTTATTCTGTTTCAGAATATTTGTTTTTGCCATGTGAATCAGACCCATCGTTTTTCCTGTCTTGGAAGGTTGAGTCAGCATGACGAGTTCCCCTCTCAAAAACCCCAATTCCTTTTCATCGAAAGAAGGAATACCAAATTGAAATTCCCATTCCTTGTTTTCCGGAGTTAACAGATAATCCAGAAATTCCGAATCAATTCTCGACCCCGGATCAAAAAGAGCTACCCTCTTCTTGATCTGCTTATCGACTATTTCCTCTATCTTCTCAATCTCACCCTTCTGTAGGTAGGTTAAACTTTCTTCCAGCGTACTGACCCATCCGGCCCTCCGGACAAACTTGTCCAGTTGGGACATGATGTAATCGGCATTATGTTGTTTCTTTTCCCAAATCGATCCCAATATGTCGGAAATACCGACTAGTTCCTGTTTTAAATCCTCATTGCTGATCTCATTGTTTATCAATTCATAAATATGTACAGATGGGCAGGAATTGTAAGCATCTATGAACTTGAAGGCCAGCCTCGCCAGACTGTCATACGGTTTGATAAAATACTTTTCTTCCATGACCTCCCGTATGACAACATACTTGATCGGATCATGGATAAGAAGAAGGAGAAGTCCTTGTTGAATTTCTTCGGAAAGATTTTTTACCACTGAGCCTCCCCCATACCAAATGAAATAACCCGCTCCGCACATATCCCGGAAAACTATTTTCTAATATCGTTTCCAGATTGTTCTTCTGATTGAAAACAGAATTGAGATTGAGCGGTATCTTTTTATCCTCCAAGTAATCCATTATACACCGGATCATCAAATCCACAAATATGTCAAAATGAGGGGATTTCAATTTCTTACTTAACATCACCATGTTTTCAACAAAAGAAACAAAATTACCTGCATTCCGACTTCTCATATAAACCGCCATCGGCGGTACTCGTACAGATACCAACCTCTTCTTTACATTCTCATAGACAACCCTTCCTTCCCCCATTGTTGTTGCATTCA
>CAZXLU010000190.1:0-2895 GCA_964641875.1 Candidatus Woesearchaeota archaeon
AGTTTTATTTGAAGATGGAAAACAGATGAGGGACTATATCTATGTGAAGGATGTGTCTGATATAAACGTAAGATCCTTGACAAAAGGATCTGGGATTTATAACGTTGGTACGGGAAAACCTAAATCTCTTCTGGATGTGGTTTCAACACTGAACAGAATCCTGAATACTAATATACAGCCAGAAGCTACTGGTGACTTCAGACCGGGAGATAACAGACATGATTTTGCCGATAATTATAGATTAATGTCAGATTATGGTATCTCTGACTTTACTGGATTTGACCAAGGGATAAGTGCTCTGATTACGGAAAGCAAATCTTTCAAGGCTAAAGATATGTTTGAAAAAGAAGAGGTGGAGAGGAAAAAATTCTTGATGCATTAACTTCATATTGAAATTAACTGGTCAATAAACCAGAAATCAGAAATACTGGGCATAAAACCTTTTTTATGGATGCAGATGATGATAAAAATGGAAAGAAATAAAGTTAGCTTTGTAATGGATCCGGAGTTAGGTGGTGGACCTAGAAACGTTTTTAAATTATCAACGTTACTGAATGAAGTTGGATTCTCTAGTAATATCCTGTCTTTCAAGGGAATGAGTTATGTTGATCATTTCTTAAACAGAAGAGGATATCATAATTATTACGGTGCAAAGAGAATGGAACCTAAAAACTTACTCTCTTTGATATACACATTTACAGAAATTGGCGATAACGTGAACACTCTATTTTACCCCATATTCCTTTTTAATCAATTTATTTTGAACCCGATCACATTATCTGCATATCCGAAGCCGGACATATACATTGCAACTGCATGGCAAAGTTTTATCCCGACATCGAGAATATCAAAAAGAGATTCTATTCCCATGATGTATTATGTTCAGGCAGATGAAACGGAGTTTAGTGACAATTTAATATATAAAAGGGAGGCAACAAAAACCTATGTCAATGACACACTAAAATTTACGCAGAGTAAATGGTTAGTTGATGAATTCAAAAATAAATTTGATGTCGAACTAAACTACATTGGATTTGGAATTGATCACAACAAATTTTATCCTCGTGGTAACAATCCAGAAAAAATTTTATTTACCATTGCTAGAGGAGAACGAATTAAGGGGTTTCCTATCTTTGTTCGTGCTGTCAACAGACTGTGGAAAATGAGACATGATTTCAGGGTTTTAATTGCAGGAAGTAAATCTGCCATCGACAAAGAACATATTAAATTCCCGTATGATTACTTAGGTTGGATTAGTAATGATGAACATCTTGCAGAGCTTTATTCGCGCACAATTTTTGTTAATACGGGATTAAATGAGACATTACCTATGCCACCCCTTGAAGCGATGGCATGTGGAGGATGCGTCGTTATGTCTTCAAATGGTGGTTCCATAGAGTATACCAAGAACAGAGAGAATTGTTTGTTAACTAAGCCAGGGGACGATAAAGGGTTGACAGAAACTTTAGATTTTGCCCTTTCCTCCAATTCTATAAGGGAAACCATGAGATTAGAAGCTATTAGAACGGCAAAAAAATATGAGTGGAAAGACGTTCTGAACAATCTGATTTTATTAATCAACAGGGAGATTTGAAGAATTTGAGATGTGCTATAGTAACCACAAGGTTTATAGAAGGAGATATGCGAGGCGGAGAAGAAGCAATAAGAATACTGGTTAATAACATAACGGAAAAACACTACGTTCATCTGATCACGTCTGATATGGCTCAGGAATCATATAATCCTAGTTTTTTCAGTAAAGCTAAACCGCCTTTAAGTAACGTTGTAAATGAACATTTACAAATCACCTATCTTAAAAATCATTACTTTGCTCAACGTATATTTCAAGTTCTTGATAGAACGTTTTATTATACGGGCCTGACCAGAACTAAAATTTCAGAAATGGTTAACACTTTAGCTTGGGGGCCGCTCATTCCAGCATCATATAAGATTATCGCAAATGGAGATTATGACGTGGTCTATTCTTCGATATTTCCTACTACGTCCTCTGTTCTTTCCTTCAAAGCTGCAATGGATTCCGGAATTCCCTTTGTCTTTACACCATACTACCATTTTTTGATCCCAAAGTTCCGGAATAGTTATCTATTGCGTCATATGGTAAGAAATTCCTCTGCAACGATTGCTTGCTCGGAGCTAGAAAGGGAAGAACTTGTCAAATTAGGATCAAACGAATCGAACACATTTGTTGTACCGTTATCACTCGATTTATCCGTTATTCCGAAAGATATCCCATCGCAGGAATTTTTAAAAGAGCGTATGAAACTAAAAGGATATTTTGTTATCTTGACACACCCATGGGTCTCCAAAGGTGGGGTTAAAATTCTGCGGGCAGCATCAATGCTTTTTAAAAAAGGACTGAATATAGCTGTCGTAACTATAGGCAAACCTGAAAAAAACTATCTAGACCAAGAGCACATAATACAGTTAGAGACACCCCCTTTAAAGATTATAGATTTGGGTTGGGTAGAAGGTAGAATTAAATGGGAAATTTTTTCTATGTGTGACATTTTTGCTTTGATTAGTGATTCAGACGCTTTCGGACTATCCTATCTGGATGCTATGGCCTGTAAAAAACCTATATTGGGGGCCTCGGGAACTCCCGCATGTGAAATTATAGAAGATGGCGTTAATGGAATTTTGGTTAACCCCGAAGACTTAGAGGAAATAGTTTTAGGTTTAACTAGATTAGTCTCTGTGGATAGAACTATACTCGGAAAAAACGGTTATAGTAAACTTACAACTAAATATGATCCAAAGAAGATGACAGAAGCATATATCAATATATTTGAGAGTGTATCGCATAAGAATTAGAGGTTTGGTAGTGTATTGAATCTGCTGTAAAATTGAAAAGGTCCTGCACAATTCGGATTTGAA
>CAZXLU010000191.1:0-2862 GCA_964641875.1 Candidatus Woesearchaeota archaeon
TAGGTTTACATACCATCCCTTTCCCATAACCAGTCCGGATTCTTTGAAATTTACAAGATAAAAGTGTTGAACAGAGTAGTCAGATACTTCCCCAGACATCCCATCCACATATATATTCTGATTAGAAGGGTCAAACAAAGCTGACAGTTGAATTGGCTGTCCCTGGATTATGGCAGATACCTTTCCGCTCTTTGGATTTATTACTGTAATATTGCCTCCATATGAATTCTTTGATGAGGAAAATAGATAAAGGTTTCCAGATATGGGATCATATACAGAAGAAGTGACCTGCCCATAGATGTTTGGTCCTGTTGATAGGTCTCCTGTTGATACATTATACAACTCGTTGGACATGTTATATCCTCCAACGAGAAGTTCTGACCCAAAGTATTGTGTTACGGAGATAGGTCTATAGCCATCTGGCATTCTTACGTATTTGATTGAGGAGGTTGTGAAATTCACTATGTCAATTTCATTTGTTTTGTAATCTGAAACATATGCATTGCCATTTAAAACTGTGAAATATGGATAAATATCCGATGGAAGTTCAACTGTGCTTACAGCCATTGTTAGGAGATCTACTTCGATAATGCTACCTGAATCAATGGAATATAAATAATTCCCACTTGTATGAAGAATAAACTGAAGAGAGTGAAAAGCTTCTATGTTTATTTCCGTTTCAATTTTTAGTGTTGTTGGATTGATGACAAATAGGGTTCCACTTAATGACAGAGCATAAACAAATCCTGTATTTGGATCGAAGATTGCAGCGTATGCTAAAATATTGATATTTTTAATGAATGCATCATTTGTAGTGTTATAGACAGATATTTCCCCAACAGTGCCATTTTCTGATAGGTAGGGAACAAATAGCAATCCGGTTTTATTATCAAGAGCTATCCCGAAAGATTCCCAGTCTTTTAGATATGGTTCATTCAGTGTATTTCCCCCAAGTGTGACACCCAGGGCTGGATAAATTGTGGATACCTGTTTTATGTACGATTGATTTGTGAAAAAAGAGAACTTAATGTAGAAATTTTGGGCAGTTCCATTCACTGAGATTATATATGCAGAAGGAGAGGGGAAATAACCCGGTACAGAACCTATGTGAACCTCATATGACCCGTTCAAAAGATCAACCGTTGTGATATTGGAAGTTGATGAATAATTAACTCCATCTATGTTTACACTCCACGGTGTGCCAGAAGGAAGCCCTGATTCATGGAAAATTTCATTGTGATGGGGTATGGCCGGGATGAAATCAACAATCCCCTGAGACTCACTGCCATTGCTTATGGTAATCGACCATGCGCTGGAATCAGATCTTGTGTATAATAGGGATTGCGCCGCTTCTCCTGTCTCATCCACGCTGTAATTAAGTATTTCGGTCTTTGCAGGCACATAATTATGTATGTCTAATGGCTCAATGCTTGCATTGAGGTTACCGGATGTTGGTTTCTCAAAAAATCCCAAACCCAGGGATGGGCCCCCAACCAGACCAAACTGGGGATTTAACCCTCCAATAAATGAATTATCGGGATAGGGACCATTGTAATAGGTATGCCCCTGCCAGGAATAGGAATAGTTTTTAGCGTCAATTATGTATGCGGCACCAGGCACAGGCAGGCTTAAAGTGTGTGAATTAAGCTGAAAATTAACTGTCTGGTGCATTGGATCTGAAAGGTTTGAGATCCATGTGCGTACATTAAATGTGTGTGGCATAAATATTGTCTTTCCAAGAGGGAAATTGTACTCATAAACGCTCTGACTTGGATACTGCCCGAAGAATGGAAATATAACCCACCCTGTATACTCAACATTCCATCCTGCCTGCTGTGATCCAGAAATGTAAACAACATTCTGAATCCAGTACAGAGGGGCACCAAACTGGTTAGCTAAAAACAAATTCTGCTGAATTGAAGCATTAAAATTGGTATTAACAATGTTATAGCTCTCCGTGGTTGCGTTATAAAAATATGATGTTACGTCAAGGTTATTCAATTTCAAATTATCATCCACTCCCCTCAATCCAAAGGAGGACTTGCTTCTATTGATATTCAATATGTACATTGTAAAATTATAAATATCAATGGAACCCCATCCTGTGACAAGATTGTATCCAAAGTTCGCATGATAAACATGATTTCTACCATACATTACGTTATAAAATGGAAGAGCAGGAAGAGTAGAATTGTATCTTCCTGTAAGGTCATATCCTTTCTGTGAACTGTATTTCATGGGTGTCACCTGTTTGTTTGCCAGTGAATAGATTGTCGGGTTCAGGTAACCAATATTTGATTCGTTATAATGATTAAGAATTGCATCCATTTCCGCAACCAAACCCGCCTCAACTGGGGAGGCAACACTTGTACCTCCAATTGCATATGTATTTAAGGTCCCATTGGTACTGAGGCAAATAATAGTATCATTTCCTATGGCAGATATATCAGGAACACCAACCCCGGATCCTTTTAAAACATTGTTTGCCTCAGTGCTTAGCTGCCATGAGGTCTCCTTAAATACCCTACTTATCCCACCTGCGCTTCCACTTGGATTATTTCCTGTGTATGAGTCACTTTCATACCATGCTGTTTGATTAAGTATGTGAAGGTTGCTTCTTAAAGTTAAGGTTGTCCCTCCCACTGATGTGACTCCAAAATCATTGTATGCCATTGCGGCCGGGAACTGAACGTAATCTCCGGGGTAGTTTCCATTTGGTGAATATTTTGAACTGTTTTGGTTATCTCCTGAGTCTCCAGAGCTCGCTAAAACACTAATTCCACGGGCCTGAGCCTCCTGAAGGTATTCATACCAAACTGTGTTATTGAATTCTGGACCTCCCCATGAATTGGTTATAACAGA
>CAZXLU010000192.1:0-2833 GCA_964641875.1 Candidatus Woesearchaeota archaeon
CCTGAATATTCCTATATAAAAGACTTTAACAATTCAGTCCGTTTTGTAAAGCAATTAAGTTCTTGATTATTTAAAAAAATCCATCTGAATAATAGAGCTTAAATCTTGATTTTGCCTAATTCATTTCTCTATCAATTTTACGTATTTGATTAATTTCATAATTATCAGAAAACCCAAACCCAATTTTATCCCATTTCTCAAGGAATTCAGACTTTTGGTAATCTTTATACTCAAGCCAATACTTTCCTTTATGCTCGGTTAAAAGAGATTTTGTTTCATCTTTTTTTAATATATATGTAATAGGTATATTATAGGTATTGCAAGTTGCAATATAAAAATCTGCTAGGATATCATTCTTAGATTTAAATGGACCTATGGCTACATGCTTCCCAGTGAAACTCTTAGTTTGAATTGTAATGAGCTGCCCTCCTTCTTTGCCATATGCCAAAATATCTATCCCTCTGGCATTTCTAGAAGTTGGGAGCACATTCCACCCTCTCCTTGAGAGTTTATAACAAATAAAATATAATCCAACGTTACCTGTGATCTGTCTATCTTTAAACCCTTTTTTACCCATAAGGAGATACAATATTGATGAATTTAAAAAGTTATGTATCAAAAAATTATATTTTACACCATTATGCATTATGTAAAAAATAATAACGTATTTTTATATTGTGTATATTCACATATATAATATTTATATATAATAACATAATATACATATATGAAGGTAGAGAGGATTCCAGTATCATTGTCTAAAAAAGACTATGCGTACCTTAATTACATTAGACAGTCAGCTTTATACAGTGGAAAACCTATTTCTGATTTGCCGGAAATAGGAAGTATTTTAAAGGGAGTGGCGATCCATTCAATGTTAGATATACTCGGTAGATGGGAACAACATGGAAGGCAAATTCTTTATGAATTCTTTTATGAAAACCATGATGAAAAAGCCATGAAAAAACTTCCTAATAGTGAGAAAGAATTGAACAGATATATGGAAAGAAATGATTTTAAGAGATTAAATGTTCCATCAATACAGTTAATAGATTTAACTCCCACTGAAAAAACCGAAAATGAAACTATAGAAAATACTACCTTCAGCACTTCTGGTATGACTAATTATATTTTGACGATGAGGGACGATGAGAAGGAAATTTTAGAATATTTGCGAACAATGATAGGATTATTTAGTGATGAAAATTATTCATATTCAGAAATTATTAGATTCTTATTCAGATATGTTTTTATGAAGGATAATAATAGTGCTATGCAGACGGCCAACCGGACATGGTTGCTTGATACTTTCTATATATTCGGCCTTTATGGGTATACTCCGCCAGAGGCGGTATTAATGTCCCGTGGATATAAACAATTTATGGGTTTTAAATTAGAAAATATAAATATTTTGAAAAGAATATATACAGACCAAACACTATTTGATATATATCTTCAAGAGGCAGAAAAAATTCAGGATAATAATTTGGTAAGATTGTTATTTAATCAAATCAGTACAAATAACAGCTTAGATGAAAAATATAAAAGTATTGTTTCAGGTTTCTCTTTTCATTCCGCCTTAATTGGATTCATCTTATTGCGATTGGAATGGTATCATAATCAGCATAGTTTACCTCTTATTATACCCTATTTTTTATCTGAGGGGGGAATAATAGGTGCTTCTTATTCTTTAAAAGCTTTTAGTACACTATTTCATAGGTTATTTGAACTTTCAGAGAAAGTTAATAAAGATGTTGATTACTTATCTTCTTTTTAGTAATATAGATCCATTTTATAGAGCAATCAATTGATAATTTAATTATTTCTCACTATATACCAGTAAAAAATAGAGATCCACATCGCAGAAGTGGTTAATATAATAATTAAAACAAAAATTATCAAGGCCGCCATGCCGTAATTATATTTATTGTAAAATACAAGCAATAATAATATTGAAAACATTATTCCTGTAAGGCCGTAAAATAATATAGATTTCGTTTTTTCATTATTCATTAAACCACATATTAAAATAATGTTAAATATTTTTATTAATTTTTAATATTGTCCATTATCATTTTATTTCTTTCCTTTTTAAGCCAATCGTCCATTATCCTGGGGGCTATAAGTGCATTATTTGATATTTCACTATTTCCTGATGTCAGCTTTACCGGAAAGTCTGTTTTATACTTTAATGTAATCGACCCATTCTTGATTCCCAAAGATTTGTCCATTTTGTCAATGGCCTTAATTGCCTCTGATAATAGATTTCCGGATATTACATTCTCGATATCTGAATGCGTTGATGTTCTGTTCCATATCCTTATGGTATTTCCAACTTGCTTCGGCTGTGAATCATCATCTAGATAGTATATACCGACATAGCTTTCGTGGGAATTCTCAGGCGTGTAAAAATAGGCTATAGTTTCCACCCCCTGGCCTTCCTTTTTTGCTTCCCTGATAAGCTTAAGGATCTCCTTTTTTGAATTACCTTCTATTGGCATATTCCCGCTTCCATCATCCGGGTATTTGTAAGGAGGGATCTTGTAAACATAATATTCATCGCTTTCGGCTGTACCCATCGTTTCTTCATACAGCATTACTGTATGTGATGCGTTTATTAGATCTGTGTATATTTTACCGTCTTTGGAGTACATCTCAGGCTTCCGATCAGACCATTCCTTTCCCCTGGGAGCTGCATTGGATAAATTTTCCCTCATCTTCTGTACATCCAGTACAGTTGCAGGCCCTGGATTGACGGATTTAACCACACTGGAGAATTGTTCAACATCATCCTTGAGATCTCCTTCAAGCATATCAGGATGAGTATCCGCCC
>CAZXLU010000193.1:0-2824 GCA_964641875.1 Candidatus Woesearchaeota archaeon
TCGGCGTACCGCCTTGGTCGAGATATGCCTCGGCGCGATAGCCCTCCCATCCCTGGATGAATGCGCGACCGGCGGGGTCCAGCGTCATCATTTGACGTTACAGATGGCCCACGACATAGCCAGCCCAACGTACCACCGATCGTCATCCGACCAAGTGGATACGGGCTTGACGAGTATCGTGCGCAATTCCGCACGCATCATGGGTGGCAGCATCGCCGCCACGGTCGGGTGGCTCAAGGTCGCCACCGCATTGTTGATGATGATGATTCCGCCGCCGCCGCCGCCTTGTGCACTCATTTCGCTCTCCCGCATTCTTTGCCGATACCGTACGCCTGAATCAAGGCCCCATCGGTTCGGACATGACTTTCGAGATAGGTGATCTGATTGGACTTCAGCTCTGAAATAGCATACGCATTCAGTTGTTCGTGCATCCGTACCTGAGAAATCTCATAGAGCGCGATTCCCGAGAGAATGGTCGCCGCAACCGCGAGCGTAATCACACCCCATACCGACATGGGCATCGTGACACGGATCTGATTGACGTTGCCGCCATGCTCCGCTCGCGCGTGCATCGCATCCGGCGAGCCGGAGGCTACCGTTTCAGGAGCCACGCTTGCTCTCCGAACGCTGCACCAGCATCTGCACGCTTTCATTGAGGCTCTGATACTGCGCGCTCACTTGACCTTGCAGCCGCGCAACGGAGGTCTGCAAGCCGCCGATGTCGGTGAGTACCCATCCGATGCCGCCGAATATTGCCGTGAGTACGGCTATGAGGACCGGTCCCCACCACCATTTCGGCATGTGACCCTCTATGTTGCCGTACCCGTTCATATCGCGCGGTACCTCTGTAGCGGGAATGATATCTTCTTGGATTTGGGCGTTCATTTAGCCGAGCCATCCGCTCGTGGGTATAAGTGTCATGTTGCGCGTGACCTCTGGCATGTCGTTTTTTGTGATAAGGCGAGTCTGCGAAGCTCTCGAATGACTGAGCGTTTCCATCATGTCCATGTATCCGCCACCAGACGGATATTGCCGAGCACGGTATCGCCCGTGACGCCGGTGACCGTGATGGTGCCTCCTGAAAAACTCGCATAATTCGTCGTGCTCGTCGGTACGCCGGTCCCCGAGCCGGTGCCGTTCAGGCTCGCAACCGTAGGTCCATTGATGGAAAAAACGAACGTGTAGGAAGCCCCGAGCGCAGCGGCATTCACGCACATGAGCGTGCCCGTTCCAACCGCGCCCGCAAGCGCGGGCAGCGTGCCAAGGTCGATACTGGCCGACGCCGTACCCGTGCATTGCAGATACAGCGACTGGCCGCGAAACAGCGGCGAACTCACGGGAGAGTCCACGCCGCCATTCGAGGAATACGCCACGGCGCCGCTACCGAGGCCAGAGAGCGAAAACTCGTTGCCTGTCAGGATCGCCTGCAGATTGGTCTGATAGGGATCATGGCTGAATGCGAGCGTGCCGCAGTTCCAGAAGCGATTGCCGGACACTATGGGATTCGTTGCGCCGCTTATCAGGGTTGAATCGCCATAATAGTGCAATGCGTAATTTGCCGTGCGCGCATTAGCGAAATAGTGCTGATTGCCGTCCCAAATGCCGCCACTGCAGTTCTTCCAGATGTTATCCACGGACTCAGCGCCCGGCTGCCCATAGAATGTGTTGTTCTTTACGATAAGACCCCAACATTGCTGTATGTTAAAGAGCGCTCCATTGGACACGAACTCATTGCCCACAATCGTGATGCCGCTTTGCTCCGCCGCCGTGGTGACCGCATTCGTATAGAGCGCATAGCTCGTGGCGAAAGTGTTCTGGAATAGATTGCCCGTGAACGCGATCCCGATCTGTCCCCCGGTTCCCACGTAAACGCTTGAGATAAAGAGCGCGCCGCCTGCGGTATTGCACGCCGTAGCGGTCGGCGTACCGCTCACCATGCGCAGATAAGTCGCCGTTCGATAACAGGCATTCCCCGTGAACAAGCAATTCGTCGGCTGCTGCCCGAGCGCGCCAGCAAACCAACTCAGCTCGCCGTTATTGCAACTCGATACGGTATTGCCCGAGGTAACGCAATTCTGGCCCGACTCCATGTCGAGCCCCACGTCTCCGCAGTTCGTGATGGTGTTTTCGCTGATCGTGAGGTTCGTGCTGCTGGTGCCCCATACGCCGGAGCCGATCATCACATCGCAGACGTTGTTGCCGATGACGCCATCCACGCATTGCCAGTGCTGCACGCCGTGTTGCGCGTCGTAGCAGTAATTCCCCTCGATCACCATGCCGGTAACGCTGGTCATCAGGATCGACTGCGACGGCGTGTTGACGTTCGACGTGCCGTTGTAACTGGTGCTGGAATGGAAATAGCAGTTGCGCACCGCAACGTTCGTGGTACTGAGCGACACCACGCCACCGCAATAATACGTAGCGCCATTCACCTCGACGTTTTCGCACGCCGAATTTGACCCGGTGAGGCAGATGAGCTGCCCTTGCCAGCTGGTGCCGAAAGGCGTGTACGCCGCGAGATTCTGCGTCCCAGTGAGCGACATATCTCGGATACGGCAGTTGGCGGGAACGATGAGGACCGCATCCACGGGATACGAAGTCTGTCGCCCGAATGCGCTATAGACCTCCGCGTTACAGGAAAGGGCCGCGTTGATGGCGGTCACATTGGTTGCGGCGCTCGAAGATGCGGTGACGCCGTAGCGCTCGATGGCTCCCGGCGCATACGCATAATTCGTCGGCGTCACGCCCGCTGCGGTTTCGGCGGCGGTACGCACCCAGATGCCCATGTTGCCGCTCGGCGCGGTGACGGTATTCCCCGCCTGAT
>CAZXLU010000194.1:0-2823 GCA_964641875.1 Candidatus Woesearchaeota archaeon
CGACATATACGAGTACCCCTCCCCCTCCCCCCAAAGTGAGATTGGCTGTTGACACGGGAAAGGGCAGGCCTGTATACTTGGTGACGGAGGTGGGATCTGATGCTAACCGCCCGTCACTCCCTGATCCTCTGTTATCTGCTCATGATGACCAGCATTGCGCTGGCTACGCTGGGGCTGCGAATCGAGGCCGCGTTCGGGCTCGTGGCGTCTGCGTATCTGGCCGGTCGTGCCAGCATCCTTAACGAACGCAGGCCCACCCCTCTTCCCCCGGACCTGGAATCGTGGGACTGATCCTGTAGGGCCCCGGAGAAGGCTTCTCCGGGGCCTTTGCGCGTCACCAGAGTCCCTCGGGTATGGGTCCCACGCTCGGCAGCCGATCCTCGACCCACGACAGGTCCAGGACCCCAAGCGCTCGCCACTGCCAGGCCACCTCGCACAGAGCCTGACGACGCCACACGAGGCCCTGGAGATCGCTCTGGACCCAGGAGGCCCGCCAATACAGCATCCGATCGGAATAGGGCACGGTGGGCGGCTCCAGGATCGCGGGCGACGATGCGGCGCAGTACCAGATGCCCACCCCACCCCACTGCGAGGCGTAGACGTGACCCAGGAACGTCTCCCACCATGCATCACTGGGCACCCAGCCGGCTTCCAGGTCGAATGCCAAGTATACGCCAGCAGGGATGCTCAGGCGCTGCGCCTGGATCGCGCAAGAGGCCCAGGCGGCAGTCGCGTCCGCAGCGGTCTGAAGCCGCGATGGATTCAGGTCATTGAAGACTGGCAAGAGTTTGCACCCATCAGTGTGAATCGCCGCCACCTCGGAGGCGGTCAGGGGAACCGCAGCCCCGCCTCCGGTGCCGAGGTAGCGAGCCACGGCCAGAGGCAGGGTGCCCAGAGTCGAGAGGCACGCGCCTCGCGTACGATCCCAGGGATTGGCCGAGTCCACCATCAGTTGCATGAGCCATCCTCCTTATGGTAGCGCGAGCCAGACCCAGGTCGGAGCGGCGCTGTAGGTCAGGGTGATGGTGTCTCCAGGAGCCAGCAGAACCATACCGGATGTGAGGCCGGTAGCGGTCCCGTTGATGGCAATTTCTGTGACTGTGCCACCAGTCAAATACACAGCGCATCGGGCGTAGGTGATGTTGGTCAGTGCCGTTCCCGAGGAAGGCACAGCAGGGGTCTGGACCGTCGATGTGCCCGGCAGGCCCTCCAGAGTCACATGCTCTCTCCATCCCTGTCCAGAGGGGATGTTGATGATAGAGCCAGATGAGGACAATCCCGACACAGATCCACCACGGATATGGATGCTGGCAATCAAACCCCCTGCGGGAGCCAACATATCATATCCTCGCAGAAGAGTCGATGTCGATTGATCGTCCACAATATGACAATCGCTGACGGTATATGGGCCTCCGTGGGTAGTCGAAACAGTGTCCAATGTGAAACGCACCGCCTGTCCAGCAGCCGCACTATTGCCATAGGCACAGTTGTGGACGAAACAGTTCGAGATAGAATTTCCGCTCCCAAACAAAACAAATCCCGCGTCCAACGCACAGTTTTCTGACACACACCCGATAAACGCCACGTTTTGCGTAGGACTATAACAGCCGAAATCTCCTGTTCCAGCAGGAGCCCCCAGCGTAGAAAAAGAACCTATGCACCCAACCACGGTGATGTTTCGGTGTACGTCAGGGACAGTCAAGGTTCCGCCGGTTGCGGACTGGATCAGCACAGTTCCGGATGAATTCGAAGAATAACAGCCTGAGATTATGCAATTCGTGCAAGCGCCCCGAGAGTATTGGTCCGAGTATACGATGAAGGCTGCTGCGTGGACGTTTTTTGCCACGCAGTTGATGATTCCACATCCATGACAATTGCCGTAGAAACCAATACCGTAGTCGGTAGTGATGGTGTCTATATAACACCCAACACACCAACAATTCTCACAACCCTGGCTGAAACCCCCCGCGTTTTGCCAGTTGAGCATCCGCACTCCACGCAACACAACATCTGTGGAGTTTACGATGTTAGTCGGACCATCAGCCCCATTTTGGAGAGTGATTCCTTCGATTCTAGCGTGAGTCACTCCAGCAGCACCAGAAGAATAGTCTGTAGGATCTCCCGCGATGATTCCCCAAATGCCAGCATTAACGTGGGCTTGGTCAATCCCTCCCCCATCCACAATTCCTCGGCCATAAATATGGATGTCAGTTGTTCCGATCCCCAACGAAATCATGCTCGCCGAGACGCCAAACTTAAGTTGGATCATACCGTCGATCCTCAGCCGAGTGTGCGACGGAGTGTTGAGAGTACCGGTAATCAGATACGGGAGCCCTTTGTTTGGCAGCCACACCTCGCCCGCGCCGGCCGCGATGTTGAGCAGGTTTTGGATCGCCGCAGTATCGTCCGTCACTCCGTCCGCATGGATGCCATACTGAGGATCGAGCGCGTTGAACGTCCGCTGCAATTTCTGCACCTCGGGCCCGATCAATTCTCTGGCCTCACTCGGAAAGAAGTCAGTCACGGTTTCATGCCTCCCCTATGCGGCCATACGGCCTGCTCCAGTCCGGCCACGCGTTCCCCGAGAGATCCGACATGCGAGATCAGGGTAACGACCAGGCCGATCGTCGAAAGTTGCAATCCTACCACGACCGCAATCATGGCCATCACAGGTATTGCCACCACCCTGTCACGCCGCCGATCGGGATAGCCGTCGTGGATGAGGTATTGTACCACTGGAGCTGGACCTTCACGTCTCCTGCGGATGTCCAGATCGGCCCGACCCGCACATTCTGCGAGCACGAGGTCCCGGCCGGGACAAGG
>CAZXLU010000195.1:0-2822 GCA_964641875.1 Candidatus Woesearchaeota archaeon
CAAAACGTGAGGTAAATGGACTTGCAAGGCAATTTAAAGAGGCGGGATTCTGATGCTTTCCGACAAAGAAAAATACTATCTACTCAAGGCAGCACACAAAACTATGAAGAAAAATCATCTCACATTACGTCAGGTAATCGATATTACCAAAGAGGGGATCGAATTTCTTGAAACCTTAATGGTCGAATCAGAAAATCACTGAAATCAATCTAATTTATCTCATTTTAATTTTCAATTAACCTTATATTCATACTTTTGTTATCCAATTATGACTGATTCTGATACGAAATCAAGACGGGCTCTATACAAAAGGCAATACAGAGCTCGGCAGAAACGGACTGAGGATCTTATCCTGAAAGGGGGACAAGTTGTATTCACAAAAAGCCTGGATGTTTTAAAAGAAATGATCCGGGCTGCGAATAGTAATCCGCTGATGGGAATGGTGGCGAGTGTTGTAATGGCTGATATCCTGGCCAGGGCAAAGATCATTGATAACGGAACTGCAGCGGGTATCTGGGCTATCGTGGGAACAATAGAGGGAGCCGAAATTGCAGGGACTCTGATTTCAGACTTTACAGATATCTTCAAGATCTTCTCGAAATCTCCGACTCAGGATCTAATGAGACCATCCGCGACGACAATCGTTTACGGCAATTCAGAGGGCGAAGATCTTCAGGCATTAATGAACAAGGAGTAAAGATGTTAATTCTGGAAATCATAGATACCGTTCTTCTCGTATTTCTTCTTGCATTCTTCCTAAGGCTTCTCGTACTGATTCCTCAGCTCGAGTTAAAGATCAATGATGTTGTGAATGCGAAGATCAAGGAGCTCTGGGATCATCGGGATGATTTCAAGAAGCCCATAGAGGAATTTGTAAGCGAAATCGCAAAAGATATGACCGGATCTGCCAAGCAAGGGGGAGGGATGCAGCCGAATATGGGGAGCCTGATGATGGGAAATATGGAAATCCCGCTCTCACTCATTCCAAGGAAATATCAGGGACTGGCGGCTCTCGCAATGGGATTCCTGGGCAAAAAGGGGCCTCCTGGAGGGGGCAATACCGGGGGCAATCCCTTAGAATAATGTTTATAAGCCCGCATTCCTTATCATTCCTATGGCTCGAAGAAAAGGCGCAAAGAAAACTCGCATTAGATATCGCACTCATTCGAAAGCCGGAAGAGGTCACAGAATGGCAAAGAAAAGAGTATCATTTCTGAAATTGCTCGGTATAGGTCTTGGAACATTCTGGGGGGGGACAAACGGCCCTTACGGAAACGTTATGCAGTCAAGCGGACCGGATCAGGCTATCGGTTCTTTTTCCGGGAATCTGTTCACGGCGATAACAGGGTATGATCCCAAATCTGGCTGGGCTGTTCAGAATCTTGAGGGCTTCTGGATTCCGGTTGTTTCGTTCACTGCACTGGATTGGATTGCAAAGAAGCTACTCCACAGAAATGTGAAGCTTACAAAGGACATAGCCCTGTTCTGAGGTGTGAAAAATGGCAACCTATAAATGTCCTAATGGACACGGAACTTTTACGCCCAGGGACCCTGCGTCCTACAAACCGATGACCTGCCTTAAGTGCGGTGATGTTTACGTGGAGGTGAAAGCGTGAGCATTGAGGGATCTGTCAAACAGTCAGCTTCAAGCGGAAAGAATACCATTACCTTACCTGCATCCGATCTTACAATAGTCGGTGTTTATGCAGGAAGTTACTACATTTCAATAGTTTACTCATCGGGTCAGAATGCGATCATACCTGTGAACTCGTATTCAAAGAACATACAGAAAATCACATTCAAGCCCGGAACGAATCAGATTACCTACAGCGTTCCTACTTCCTGCGATGTTGTGTTCTATTACGGAACTCCATTACCCGGAGCAAAACCGCTCAGCGCATACCTTGGGGTGGTTGAAGGGGCCACAACAACCGCTTCGGGGACTGGGACACTTACTTTTAACTTCCCAAAGGCTCAGGGGAATATGATAGGGGAAGCAGCCCTCTTATCAACTTCAACGGCTCTGTTCGTAATCAACACAGCAGTCGGAAAGGAACTGACTTTTGAGGAATTTGCAACGGAGCTAACCGGAGTAGATGCAATTAACCTGGTTAATACAACTCTGAGCAATACCGTAACGGTGAACTATACCTCGAATGCAGCACAGACGTTCTACCTCATACTCTATTACTCGTGATCTGAATGCCTGCGAAGTTTGTTGCTATTTCTGCAGATCCGTTCCTAAACAATACCAATGAATTTGTTCTAATTGTGTCAATAGATGACTACTCAGTGCCGTCTCCGAGTGCACCAGAAACCTCGAGTACCGGTAACGGGATTTTAGAAAATGAGAATGGCGCCGTTTACGGTTATATGTTTCTTGCGTTCTGCCAGGATTACGTAGTCACGGGCAGCCTTTCGAATGAAGCGTTTGCTCATTCCTGGACACACGATCAGAAAACTATTCTGGTCCCACCTGGATTTAAATTTAAGAGTTTTGGCCTTGCTATCGGAATCCAGGGCACTCTCGAAGAACTTGCACCTTTCATAAGAGGGATGTAAGATGAATAAAGGTATAGTTCATATAGTGAGTGCTGCTCTTTGGGGAACTTATGGTATTCTTACAGGTACTATCGGTGTTATCACTGGTCACTTCAATTTTGACCTTATGGTCTCAGAAGTGGTGGCGATCTCAGGTAATTCGCTTCATCTCGTTGCTTTCTCGTTCAGTAAAGAGGGCATTACGGTGTCTTCATCTGACGTCAAGAAAACCTAAATCATGATCCCTTATTGGGCCCGGGGTTTAGGGCCCTCTCACTTTT
>CAZXLU010000196.1:0-2813 GCA_964641875.1 Candidatus Woesearchaeota archaeon
AGGAGAACCTTGACAGGGTGATGAATAATGCAAGGTGGCTGATTAATGAGATATCAAACAAAATGTGATGTATGTTACGGTTACCACATGGCAAGAACCAATGAAAGTGGGGGGCGGAGAACCTTAGAATCAGAATAGGATAAAGAGGCAAAAAGAGTCGAAATTTTTTGGTTTAAGGTCTCAGAAGGATTTCTTTGGTAAGACGAACTTAATCCTGATAACATTCGACTTGAGATCATTGCACTAGACTGCAAAATACCACAAGAAGGCTAACTTATATATAATAGTAGTAGCTGATTAGTAATGTATGAGTTCATCGGAAATAGATAAAATTCCATTGCCCATAATAGACAATGTAGTAGAAGGTTATCATGCAACAAAAAAAACACATGCTGAGGAAGCACTGAGGAAAGGTTCTTTCCATCCCAGTATCAATCCCGGGGATTGGCTAGGACATGGAACATATTTTTGGGAAAATAACCCCAGTCATGCAATACAGTGGGCATACGACAACTATGGTAAAGACGGTGGATCTGTGTTAAAAGCCTCGATTATGTTGGGTAAGTGCTTAGACTTGTCAAATGGAACATTGGCTAGCATTGTTAAGGTAGCTTATGATAATCTAAGAGAGGAATATAATAAAAAAGGAAAAGATCTGCCGATAAATGATCCCAATGACCCTAAGAACCATAGGCTTGATTGTGCTGTAATGAATAAGATTCCAGAGGTCGTCGAGATAGATACAATAAGAGCACCTTTCTACGAAGGCGATCCTATTTTCCCAAGCTCATTTTTGTTAACATATTCTCATATACAGATAGTTGTGCTTAATCCTGAAAATATAATAGGCGAAATACAATTGTATTCTTGATGCGGTTACCTTTTAAACAGTAATGCTTAAATACTGTGCTCAAATAATTCCTCTGTTAACATGACTTCGCGATATACTGCGTACATTGCCTCTCCTCTTACTGGACTCGATGATGAAGCTAAAGCTGATTTAGAGCGCAAGTTGGAACTTCTTAATAATGTATGCTATGAGTACGGCATAGATACTTACAATCCCGGCAAATTCACTGATCCAGACAAGAACCCTGAGATTAAACCCTATATAGTATATCAAACTGACCGAAATAAAGTTAGGACTTCAGATTTATTTGTGCTCTTGGCAATGAAGCCAAGTTTTGGAGCTGGGCAGGAGGTCGAAATAGCTTATAATTCTCTTGTTCCCATGATTATAATATACCCTCAGGACTCCAAATTAAGTAGGATGGTTACAGGAATTCCCACCAAGCTTAAGTATAGTATGAGCTTTGATGATGAAGAAACGTTAATTGCTAATTTTAGAAAAGGATTAAGTTTACTGAAACCTCACATTGAGAAAAGGCGACTGGACTTAACAACCAATAGCCAAACCACGATCGGGGACACCATAAAGTTATTACGAAGTCAGAAAGGACTAAAAGTAGAAGAAATGGCGTCTCACCTTGGAATATTTGAAGAAGAGGCAAAATTCATCGAGGAAAATAGTAATTTTGCGGTCAACTTATCATTTACTCTTGCAACGAAGATTGCTGAAAGTCTGCAAAAAGATCCTGCTGAGGTTTTGTTCAATGATTTCTATAACAGGGAAATGACAGAAATTGCTTCGAAAATGGTGAAAATAATCAAAAAATTACCATTTACCGAGATAGTGGGAAACCGGAATAAAAAGCACGAAATTAAAGATACGGATCTATTGACGATGATTATGCGCCTTGCAATGGAAGAGAACTGATTACAAATGGCGAAATTGACGGTCCTCGATGCGTTAAACGGCCAAGGGAGATCTGATGCACAACCGGTTCTAGTTGAAGAAAAACCAGAGATTTTTGCCAAGAAAATTTTAGAGAAGTCAAGCTTGATGAGAGCACCAATCGACATTTTTAAAATTGCCAATGATCTCCGCCTTAAACTGTACGAGGAGAATATTAGTGAGCCTGGATATTTGTTGAAGGATAGCGAAAATGAAGGAGTCATTTTTTACAAAGGACCTTCGTTTCAACATGGACTGGCATGGAAATTCACCATAGCACACGAAATTGGACACTGGGTTCTAGAACGTTTAACGAGTGCTGGAAGCAGGAGTCATGAGACAACTCTTGATAACGTGGAAATATGGTGTAACAAATTTGCCTCTGAACTTCTCGTTCCTACTGAACTATTGAAGAATTCAGTCGGTAACGTACCTCTGACGTACGAAAAGTTTGAGCAAATTAAATCGTTATTTGAGGTCTCAGAAGACGTACTAATAAACAAATTGTACAGTAGCCTGAGAATTCAAGTAGTCCGAGTTAAGAAAATTGGAGATAAGTTTGTGCCACTTAACGAGATTAACAAAGGCAATAGACTAGACCTTACCAATTTTGAAATCGCCGGGATTGGAGGTCAAAATGAGAAATTCTCATCTGAAATTCATGAAAATCGTACCCTTATTGGACCCGAGATAGTGATAACACGTAATGGAAAGTTACGTCGGTACCTTCTAATCGCTGTCATTGAATCTAGATCATCTGCTTAGACTTTTCCTGTTCATTGCGATGTTCAGACTTGTGCTTAATCCCCCTTCGTTAACTTTTAAGTCAAGAATTAACAGGAAGAGAAATTCAAAACGTCCGAGTCCTTATGCAGGCCTGCTGGAGAACATATTAAGGCAATAACTCTTGCCCCATGCATTTACATTTTGGAATGATGGTCTGGCCCCTTAAATGATTGGAGAGGATTGACTAATAGGGATATTAATATATTAAAAGCAATATTGAAAGGGGTCTGGG
>CAZXLU010000197.1:0-2799 GCA_964641875.1 Candidatus Woesearchaeota archaeon
ATAAACTATTTTCATTCAAATATTTTTATATTATTAAAATCAAAATCTTAAATTGAATAGAAAACCAGTTTTTTATTCTTAACAATTGTAAGAAAATATTATAAGATTATTTTTATATTATTGAATAATTGGTTTAACGAATAAAATGGCTTTTTATATGTATTTCTTACTTTCTCTTAATATTTTATTGAATAACGAAATAAATACCCTAATTGATGGCCCCATTGGTGCCAGTATTCTTGGTGGTATAATAGTTCCTGCTGGGAGTTTATCCTTATTTATTTGTTCTTTTTGCCATAATAAAGCACTAGACATTGTAAAATCAAAGGAATCAATTTCATAGGCATATGTTAGATATCCAAGGCCAAAAATAACACTTAGAAAATTAAAATCTGAAACTTTGCTATCATATTGCCTAAATTTTTGTGGATCTAAAGCCTCTATGATATTTAAGGGATAATTAAATTTAGCTTCTGCCAATCCTATCTCCTTTACAAATAATTTCATAGTGTCATTATAAACACTTTCATCCATAGCAATTTTCTGTAGTAATGCAATATGATTTTTATTTAATTTCTCTATATTAAACAATGCATTTTTAAACAATTCAACTGATTCCTTAGGCCCAATATTATAAAGATTCCCAATGATAATTATAAAAACAAATTCGGCTTTTTTTGTAATATTGCCATATCTATTATAAAGAAAACCTTCTGGGTATAAAACATAATGTATGCAATATCTAATTATTTTTGGGAAATCATAATTTTCATGAATGCCATGTATAGTGATGTTTGAAATGTTTTTTAAAATTTCTATATCATCCTCACTTGCAATAAATATATAATTCCCTGATTTTCCAGGTATTTTTATTGGCCCACTGTATAAATTTACTGGATATTCAGAATCTCTTTTTATTGTATTAAAAAATGAATCTATATTTTCATTTTTATTTGTGATGTCATGGTATACAAAATCAATTAAACTTCTGATGATTTCATTCAATGGTGGTGCTCTATTATAATTAAGCCCCATTGATGTGCAACTTGATTGAATTCGGTATAATATTGCATATTCATATTCGTTTAATTTAATAGAAATTCTTATTTTTGACATATCTGTGTGAATATGTCAGTATATAAGTATATTTTTATTTTATATTATTTGTAATACGGTAAAAATAATATTATACGTTATAAAATAGTAAAATTTATATAATATATTAATCTTATCATACATATACGGTGATAAAGTGTATAATTATGATAGAATAGAGATATACGCAAAATCAAATGAAAAACTCGCAATTAAAAGGTTAGCTAAAAAGAAACACATATCTGTTTCTAGACTTCTTTTAGATTCTGTCTTAGGCGAGGTGAATAAAAGTGATAAAAAATGATGAAAAGCAAAAGCCCAGATTATTCGAGTTATGGGAAAAAATAATTAACGGTGCTGAAGAAGAAAATAAAAAAGAGGTGAAAAAATGACAGAAGAAGGCCCAAACAAATTAACCTTGCACTTCCCTGTTTTTTATATTTATTCGCATGGTTATAAGGTTTTTGATTGTGAGGATTTTAAGAAATGAACAGATACTTAGATGATCTTATAAAAAACAAAATTCCGGTATTTCCACTTGGAAAACATAGCAAGGAGCCCCTTCCAGGTTCTAAGGGGTTCAAGGACCATACAACTGATGAAAAAATTATAAGATCCTGGAAGCAGGAAAACCTTGGAATACCGACAGGTGATATTTCAGGCATCTTTGTCTATGATTGTGATATAAAAACAGGGGTGAACGGACTTTCTGGATTTTTAAAAATATTGAAATTAAATTCTCTTGATGAATATATAGAAAAATATTCAGATGCACTAATAATCCAGACTGGGTCTGGAGGTTATCATTTTTACTATAGAAATCCCATTAGCATGGACCATAACCTAAGAAACACAACCAATATAAATGGAATTAAGGGTCTTGATGTCCGCGGGAATGGCGGTTATGTTGTGGCTCCTGGATCCATTCATCCAAATGGCAATAAATACGAAATTATACATGGATCATTAAGTAATATTCCCCTAATGCCTGAGAAACTTTATGGTTTCTGGTATTTACATGATCATCCAGATTTATCTGAGGATGACATTAATGAGCCAATAACACCAGTTAACCTTAATGATGAAAAACTTAGCTTATCGGCTAAAACGTGTGCCATGATATTCAAAAAAACTCCTGTGAACGAGGGACATGAGCTGTTGATGGCATTTTCAGGTGCAATGGCATTGAGGGATATAGGCATAGAACAGACAGAATTAATTTTAAAGGAGGCAGCAAGGCTGAATAACTGGAATGGCAAAATAAATTATGCAACGGTCCAGGATTCATATAATCGCGTTAGGCTTCAAAAATCAGGAAAGATATCAAAGGCGGCAAAATCAAAATTATTTGTAAAAGGCTACACAACACTCAAAAGAATTATAATGGAAAACAGAAAAAATTATCCAAATTATGATGAAATAATTAAAAACCTTGAATTAATTTTTGAAAATTCAAAAAGTCCTTTTTATGATATTGATGGCCATAACGTTAAGCACTTTAACAAGGGAAAATCAATAAATTTCGTAATATCTAAATATACAAACCTTTACACCGATGAGTTGGAGAATTTATACCATTTTTCTGATCTGGATGGATGGCATCCTGATATAGAAAACGAAATTAAAAAGTTTATACAAACAACAGATGATTCAATATCCGAGCATAACATAAATGAGATTATCTCAGGAATAAAGCATATAACA
>CAZXLU010000198.1:0-2785 GCA_964641875.1 Candidatus Woesearchaeota archaeon
CGAATCCCGCCGACTTCCTGACATTCGTTCTGAATCAGGGCGTCCCGTCGTCGGATTTCCCCTCGGGGGCTCTCTCGGGAGCCTCCGTTTTTGCTTCCGGAGCGTTGACGGCGACCGCCGTGACCGGAACCGTGACGACAGGCATGGCGCTGGTGGTGTCGACGACGCAGCCCTATTTTTATCTGACGGCATGGGACGCCTCGACGCTTTCCGGGACCGTCTCGCCGGTTCCCGCAACGGCCCTCAGCGATGTCGGTCTTCCGGCCTACACCCCGTCGCTTCTCTGGGCGCTCCAGTATGCGGTCGATCACTGCCTGAAAGGATCGGGATTCATCCCCGTCTCGACTTACCTGCTGGCCGTCTACAACCTCGGGATGCACCAGCTGTTGAAAATCGCCACGGACATTCCAGGGCAGACGTTCTTTGCTTCCACGCGAACGCAGTACAAGCTCCTGAGCTTCACCGGGGGCGTCATCTCGTCGGCGTCCGACCAGAACACGGCCTCGACGGTCGCCGTCCCGGATCTTCTCAAGAACATGAACCTCTCGGATCTCGACCTCGTAAAAACGCCCTGGGGCCGGGAATACATGGCCTACGCCATGGAATTTGGCCCTTACGTCGTGGGGATGAGCTGATGCTGACGCTTCATCTGGGAGTTGTTGATGTCGCCTACGGAGATATCGACGCATCCGGAGCCAATACGACGGGTGAGGTGGCTGAGATACTTGAGACAAAATATCACGTCATGCGGATCTTCGCGGAAAAGAACATGGGCCTGATCGAAAAGGCGGTGGCCGACGCCCTTCAGGGAGAGATGGAAACATCCCGAACGAGAGGCAGAAAGCCGACTATCTCCAATCTCTACACGCAAAAGATCGACCAGCGGTTCAGGGAGTTTCTGACGAACCGGGAGATCGAGAAGATCCTTCCGTTCACCATCCAGGCCGCCGAGCAGGGAATCTCCCACCGGTTCAAGGATATCTCGGGGAAAGGCGTCCGCGTCTCGGATATCGTGGCTGGGAAAGCCTCTGGATACCAGAAAGTCTTGAAGATGAAGCGAAATCCCCGTCCGGCCTTCGTGGACACGGGACTTTACCGGCAGAGCTTCATCAGTTGGATCGACTAGGCTATGGCCGCCATCGCTAACGAGGACACCCTCGGGCAGTTGTCCGCACTTTTGGCCTCGGGGCTCGACAGCCTGTCCCGGAACCAGACGCTTTCTTTTTCGCTGTACAGGAAGATGGTCCTGTCCTCCGACGGATACGTTTTCTGGGTGAAGGCCGGGCCTCCGGTGACCGTCGATGGCTCGCTCCACTTCGGAACCGACCGCGTGCAGGAAGAAGACCAGACTATCGGAATCAACACGATCATCTTCACCAGCGAATCGGAAGTGACGCAGTTCAACGCCCTTTCGCCCACGACGATGCTGGTGGCGGACTGGACGGTGCCGGGGCAAGAGACGACGGTTCAGATCGCCTTCTCTAAAAGAGGGGCTTACTATCGGGAAGCGAATCTCTGGCACTACTCCGGGATCGCTGTCTATCCGGCGTTGTCGTCGCAGCTCGTGGCCAGCGCCTCAGACATTCCGGCGGGCCCCATCGTCTCGGACAGCGTTCCGATCTGGCTGTCCTTGTCGAACGTCACCGGGACGACTATCCCTGTCTATAACTCGTACCTGGTCCCGGACAACATCGTGCCACCTTACATCGTGGCGCATGTCGATCCGGCAAAAACGGAGGCGATCCAGCCGTTTCCGCTGTTCCAGTGGCCTGGAACGCCGTCCCCGCCGGATACTCTCCAGCTCCTTACCTCGCAGCAACTGGCGAAGGACGTGGTCCGGCTGACGTTCTACGGACTAAACAACCAGCAGATCATCCAGTGGTTAGCTGCCATCATGGACTACAGCCTGAACACGGACGAATTCGGCTTCATGTCGAATCCCATTCCGAAGGACGACAAGCGGGAGCAGGTAGAAATTGCCGCCCTCGCCATGAAGAAGACGCTCGATCTGGATGTCAGCTACTACCAGAGCGCGGCTGACGCCATCGCCCGAAGACTGATCCTGCAAGCCCTCTCCAACTATACCATCACCTCATAAGGGGATCTCATGGCCAATTTCAACACTTCCTCCACCGGTCCGACTCCGGGAGGGGCATTCGTCAAGTATGACATTTCGGAGACAACTCTCATCAAGTCAGCCTCCGGCGTTCTTTTCAGAGTGAGCGTCACCACGGCGGGATCGACGACAGGATCTCTCTACGACACCAACGCCACCGGATCGATCGGAGCCAGCAATCTTGCCGCCGTCATTCCTTCGGCTGTGGGAGTCTATGAGTTCCTATGGCCTTGCCAGACCGGGATCGTGATCGTTCCCGGAACGGGCCAGGTTTTGTCCGTTTCTTACGAATAACACTCAGAAGGAGATCATGAAATGCCACAGAATCCGCTCAACATCCCCGTTGGCGCCCAGCTTTCCGCCGCCATCACTTCCAGCACAACGACCACCATCAATCTCGGGTCCAGAGCTGTCTTCTCAGGCATCGTCGTCAATACGGCGGGATCAGCCCGGAACGCGGAGATCTATAACGGCAATCCTTCCTCCGGAGGCGCTCTTCTTGCGACCATTCCCTGCGATACACAAGGCGTCATTCCGTCACCCCTTCTGCGCTGTCCTCAAG
Organism: Candidatus Woesearchaeota archaeon; assembly: GCA_964641875.1. Lineage (GTDB taxonomy): Archaea > Nanobdellota > Nanobdellia > Parvarchaeales > Parvarchaeaceae > Parvarchaeum. The sequence goes on from CAZXLU010000198.1 coordinate 2,679, forward strand.
GTCTTTATGTCGTGACTGCTGGAACGACAGCCGGTTCCATCGCTATCGCCTACTACGCATAAGGAGCCTGACAAATGGCTACGACCATCACGCCTAAAATCATCAAT
>CAZXLU010000199.1:0-2750 GCA_964641875.1 Candidatus Woesearchaeota archaeon
GAGACCAGAACTCCGCGACCGGCCATGAAGTTTTGCAGAATCGGTCCGGAGGGGGACCTTACGGCCCAGTTGGATCAGCGTGCTGTCAACCTTACGAGCCAGAGCGTAGCCAGCATCGTCCGTGTAGAACTGACGCAGGCTCGACAGGGCTTGGGCTTCCACGATGTCTTCGATCAGACGCGAGTATTCCCAGTGTTGGTCGATAGCAACGGTCTTCTCGCCTTCGGTAGCGGCGATCAGCGTCACTTGGCTACCAGCAGCCTTGGCAGAGGCATCGCCACGAGTCGGGGCGGGGATATGAACGGTGTCACCCTTCTTGCCCTTGAAGTTCATCTTCTTGATGAGGTTAGCGGCAACGAGGGCTTTCTTGTAAGACGCAACAATCTCATCACTCCATACTTCAGGAATGAAGGTTGCTGCGGTCGTCACGGTCACATTATTAGTACCTAAAGGCATATTAATCTCCTAAAATCAAAAGTTATTTTACACGCCCCTCCGCATACGCTGCCATGATTTCAGGTTGTAAGGCTTCGTAGCGTGCGGGGTCAGTCATTTTCAGCCGGATAAGGTCGGCACGGCGATAGACTTTCTTAGATGCTTCCCCAGTTCCGCTAACATCTACAGCAACAGCTTTCATGTCTTTAGCACGAACTTCCTGTCCAGTAGCGACAGTTTCATTTGTTCTATTACCACGAATCTGTTTGAATGTAGAAATCAGTTCATCAGCAGCATTGAAGTCATACTGGGCATCAGCCAGTGCGTACATGTTGACACGCATCGGTGAGGCTTTGATCCAGTTAACAAACTCTGGGTCTTGAACAACCTGAGCGAAGTCAGGGTGCTTCTTAGCCAGAGCAGCTTGCGTCTGTAACTGTTGCATCTGTCGTGCAGCTTGCTTTGCAGCAAGGACATCAGGATGACTTGCAACAGCCTTCTGAACAGCGGTCTTAGGGTCTTCAAAGAAGTCTAATTCATTTTCAACTTGCGGTGGCGCTTCTTTCTTTTGAGAGAGTTGTTGTTTCAGTAGTTCATCTGCAAGCTTGCGAACTTCACCAACCTCTTGCGCTTGACGACCAATGAGCCTTTCAGCTTCTTGATGCATCTGCACAATTTCTTCTAAAGTCTTGCCCTGGTATTTACTGGGGACTTTAGGAGCTTCCGGTTCAGCAGCCTTAGCTGCCTCTTGTTGTTCAACTGCTTCCAGTTCACTGCCCTGATTCAGTTCTTCATTGTCAATTAGAGCCATACCAAACCTTTCATCCTGCCCTTTTGGGTTTTAGGACATTATTGCATTTAGGTTCCCGCTTACTCCCCATGAGAAGCGGCCTTCTTGCGTTCTTCTTTCATCTTTTCGGCACGCACACGCTCCCAACGGGAGTACGCACCAGGGAAGTCACCAGTGATGCCTTCCAGTTTGAAGTTAGTAGCAGACATGATACGCTCTGCTTGAGTGCCACATGAGCAGTCCACAGAGCGTACAGAATCATCCACATACTTCTCAAACACCTGCCCACAAGGGCAAGCAAATTCAAATATTCTCCGCATTTTGCAATTCCTCAAAGACTTTCTCACACATTTTCTTACGGTCGATGATCAGATCAAGAATGTCCAACTGCCCCTTGCGATACCATAGATCATTGGAGTCTTTTACAGCCGACAAGTCATCAATACTGTCTCTTAACTTTTGTAAGTCTTCTGTGAGGTCTTTCCAGCCTTGCTGGGAGAATAATGAGAATTGTTCTTCGTAATATTGCTGCAAGGATTGTTCCATAGGAGTCCTTTGTAGTTGCTAATAAGAGTATTATACACTAATTTTATTGTTTTGTCAAGTGTTTTTTACTGTTTTCGCATCATTTGTGTCATGGCAATGCGTTCGTTGCTGTCAATGTCCTTTTCCTTCAGGGCAATCTCAGCTAAACGCACACGGCGTTCAAAGTCCTTAGACTCGTTATCCTCATTCAGATTGTTGGTCAGAGCAGAAACCAGCTTAGCTTGGGCAATCTGCGGGGTTGCCTGAGCCTCTGCAACGGCCTTAGCAGCCTCTGCTTGCTCACGCTGGGCCTTAGCCTGCAACTCAGCCACTTGAGCCTCCAGAAGAGCCATCTGAGCCTGTTGCTGCTGCATCTGAGCCTGTGCAGCCTCGGGAGAGGGCTGAGACATCTGCTCAAGTGCCTGCATAAGCTCTGCACGGTTCGTAAGGCTGCTGTTTTGCATGATTCCCTTGAGAATCAGAGGCAGAACAGGCGTATTCGGGCCTAAAGTCTGTAACAAACCAATCATCTGCTGCTGTTCAAACTCACGAGCCAGCACGCCAAGAGCAGCGGTAGGCACAAAGTTCATGTCAACAGACGGATAACGCTCAGGATCAAACTGCATGTAGCGGAATGCAGCCTTTTCGATGAACGGAATCATGAAATCTTCTTGGAAGTTGGTCAGAGTACGCTTGTACTTCTTGATAACTCCCGCCATAGCCATGCTCATACCGCCGACACCGGCATCACGAGGCACATTCGTAGGCATCCCAGAGCTATCCACCGTACCCGTGGCCTGCAACAGCATACGCTCAAAGTTCTGAGCCATTACCATTGCATTACCATCGGTCTGTCCGAACTTAAACGGGAACAGAATCTCGTTGGGATTGCCGTTGGTCAGGATAGCCTTACCGGGCTTAACCTCAAACTTGGCACCACGAGGAAGACGGGTAGCGTCCATAGCCATCATAGGAGCCGTTGTAAGGGCCAAGGAGTCCA
>CAZXLU010000200.1:0-2747 GCA_964641875.1 Candidatus Woesearchaeota archaeon
CCTACCTCCGCCAGCAGGGGTTAGACGTAGACCTCGCGGTAGAGGACTATGTGGATTGGGTCGAGGGCCGAGGGGAGGGCACCCCATGATGGCGCCACAGCCCCAGGAAGGGGTCTGCCGCATGTGTGGCGGGCTCATGGACGGGGAACCGCTCTACTCGCTGTACTGCGGCATCTGTAAGGCGCACCTGGAGGACGTCAGGTACTGCCGCGAGCGGGACGAGGAGGACAGCGATGAAGAGGAGGGAGCAGATGAACGCGCTTAAGGACAGGCCGGTTCCTCCTTGCGCGTGCGGTTCCGGACACCATTGGAAGCGGCTATCAACGGTTGCGGACGAATGCGAGGTGTGCGGTATTGAACGGGTGTTTGAGTGTGTCGTCTCTTACTATATTCAAGGTCTGAAGATCATTCTACCCGAACCGCGAAGCGAGAAGGAAAAAAAGGAATGACGATCCGGGGGTTCGACACAGAAACGTTCCAAGGCCAGGTGAAATTGCTGGCGTGCTCGGACGGTGCTTACGTTGAGACCGACCGGACGGACGATCTCCTCGATTTCCTGTACCAGCACGGGAGGGGGTCCAGCTATAACGTGTGGTGGAACATGGGGTTTGACGTTTCCGTTATCCTCCGCCAGCACATAGTCGATAACGCCCCACAGCTACGGGAGGCCCACTACAAGCGCATCCAGCTGAACCGCCGGTACGTGGAGCTGGAGGACCGTCTGCTGGTGGACGGCCGGCTATCCACCGAGGAGATCGCGGAGCGCAAGGCCCTTAAGCGGGAGCTTGACGACCTGGCCTCTATCGAACGCATCGAGACGGCGCGGTATAAGGTGTGGCTTATCGCCGATAAGGGGATTCGCCTCACCCCGGTGAAGCGCCGCCGAAAGGACCGGTCCGTCTATTTCTTTGACGTGTCGCAATTCTACAGCGCGGGCTTTGGTGGGGCTCGGTTGGAGACGGCCGCACAGCAGTACTTGGGCGAGGGCAAGAGTGACGGGGAAGAGGGGTTGAGCCGTGAGGCCATCGGCGAGGTCCCGGGGTACTATGAGGCGAACCGAGAGGCCATCATCCGCTATTGCGTCCGGGATTGCGAGCTAACCGCCCGGCTGATGGCGACTACTGTCTCCTCCTTCGAGCGGTTGGGGTTCAGCTTCCCCGAGCATCCGTGGAGTAAGGCCGCTATCGCCCGGCAGTATCTAAAAGACACCGGGGTCATGGATGCTACACAGGAGCAGTACGCCAAGCTGGACAACTTGGCCGAGCGGTCCTATTGGCGCGGTTCGTACCGGGGCGGGGTATTCGCCACCCGTACGATTGGTCTGCTGGAGAACGGGTTTGCCCTCGATCTCAATTCCGCTTACCCGGCGGCGATGGCCTCGTTCCCCTCTCTTGAAGGCGCATATGTGGTGGACGGCCGGAACCCCGAGTGCCTTCGCGCGTCTTTCCGGTTCTATCGCATCCGCGCTCCTCCGTCCCCTCGGTTAGCCGTCCGGGACCCCACCTCAGACCGTCTCTTTTATGTGGATGGCCCGGACCAGGAACCCCGGACGTGGCTGGTGGCCGAGCCTGATCTTCGAGCCATGAAGGCGTACGGGGACCCCTTTGAGATCGTGGACGTTATCGGGGTGGTCTGCCCCTCCCAGGATAAGCCTCTTGGGTGGATGCGGGAGGTTTACGACCGCAAGAGCGAGGTGAAGAAGCAATATGGTTATCATTCTGCGGAGTATTGGGGAGTCAAGATCGTCCTTAATGGCGTGTACGGACTGCTCGCCCAAAGGAGGCCGGTGGAGTCGAAATACACCAACTTTGTTTACGCGTCCTACATCACCGCGATCTGTCGGGAGAAGCTTTGGCTTAAGGCGTTGGAGGTCGAGCGCGCCGGGGGAGAGGTACACGCCTACGCCACCGATGGGCTTCTAGTGACCGGGATTGTTATGCCGGATAGTGATAATCGGTTAGGTCAATGGTCCTCCGAGCCCTTCAAGGAATGTGTTATCCTTGGAAACGGCATCTATGTCCGCGATGGGGATCTGCGCCGCAGGGGACTACCGGGACTAACCGCAGAGGCCCTTAAGGAATGCGATCTGCCCTACATAGAGTTAACGAAGAAGAGTCCCTTAAAGATGAGGAGCGCGATCATACAGCGGAGGGCGGAGGCGATAGGCTCCTTCCGTGAAATGACCCGGACCCTGGACCCGCCAGGGATGCTAGCTGATGCCGGGTTTTCGGTCCCAGACGATCTGAAGCGGGCCCCCCTCAAGAGCTATTGGAGTCAGACTTGGCGCCTTAAGTGGCCCAGGGAGGTACCCAAATGAGCAAGAAATGCGGAAGGTGTGGCGAGACCAAAGACGAAGCCGATTTTTACCCAGACCGGTCGCATTGGGGGTGGGTACGGGCCCACTACAGGGGTACGCCCGGGCTAGCTCTCGGTTGGGGAGGGGGGAAGCCGTAATGCCTTGGGGGAGCCGGGGGGTTAATCCCAGGTGCGGGTACTACTGCGCAGCAGGGACAGGCAGGCCGATGAAGGCTCCTTGTGACCGTCCAACCGGACACCCGGGAAGACACCAATCGGGAAGTGTGGAGAATGGGATGAAACGGAGTAAGATTCGTAATGAGATAGCGAAAAACAACCCAGGCCACAGCTACTCGTGGACCCATAGGGAGTGTGACTGGCGTCGCTTCGGCATCCAGTGCCTGCCGGGATGCACCAACAACAAAGGGTTTTTCTGCCGTGAGCACTACAAC
>CAZXLU010000201.1:0-2736 GCA_964641875.1 Candidatus Woesearchaeota archaeon
TGAGCATTTACAAAGTGTATACGGAAGCAGTTGTTAATGTAAGAGACATTAAAATTTGTTAAATAAAACAATCTACTACGGACATTTATGATCGCGTTTAAAAAAATATATAAGAAGGAACTATCCTTAAAGGATTGATATCCATAATTCTGGCTGCAGGTAGTGGAACTCGTATCAGACCGCTTTCATATTATATTCCAAAGATCCTGTTACCAGTTAAGGGCAAACCTGTTCTTGATTATGTTTTAAGAAACCTCTCCTCACTGGATATAAATATACATTACATCGTAGCTTCCGAGCACCTGGAAACCATTGAGACCTATCTCAGGAATACAGGAATGGACAACGTCAGGGTTGTCAGGGGACTTGGATGGGAGACTGGTGGAGATCTCTCCCTTGCACTTGAACAGATAAACACAAACGAGGATGCAGCAGTTATGAATGGTGACATAATAACGGACATTGACATGTCGAAGCTTTACGGTCACCATAAAAAAGCTGGAAAGCTGGCTTCCATAGCCGTACTGGCTCTGAACGACCAGGATGAGGCTAAGAGATTCGGTCGAATAGAAATGAGCAGGGATTCATCCATAACAAAATTTGATGAAAAATCCCATGATAATAACAGTATGCCTGCACTTGTCAACACAGGGTTCTACATATTTGACCATAGATTGATAGAGAAGAGAAATGAGTATCTAGTACCAAAGAAGTTTAAGATTGAGAATACACTCTTTCCAAAACTTGCCAGTGAGCATCAGCTGTCAGGTTATGTGATGGATATAAATTACTGGTGGGATGTCGGAACCATAGATTCCTATCTTAAGGCCGAGAATTACATGATTAATAACCGCGGAGTTGTTCCACCATGAAATATTTTGATCCTTTAAGTGAAAAGATATCTGTAATAGGTCTCGGCTATGTGGGGCTTCCCCTCTCCCTTCTACTGGCAAGGAAATTTCGAGTAATAGGTTTTGATACCGATGCAAGTAAGATCGATAAACTGCGTAAAGGAATAAACCCCATTACTGAACCCGGAATTGATGATCTAATGTCAGATTCCTCAATAATGGATCATATTGAGCTGACAGATAATTATGAAGACCTGCGGGGATCAAAAATCAAGATAATCACCGTTGGAACGCCCTATGATCCGGATACAGATTATATCGATTATTCACAGCTGAATGGGGCACTGGATCTTCTTCATGGTAACATAAGAAAAGGAGACATCATTGTATTGAAATCAACCGTTCCGCCGGGAACAACCAACACTGTTGTGCGTGACAGGATAACATCATACGGTTTCAGGGTTCCGGAAGATGTAGGAATTGCATTTTCACCGGAAAGAATGGTGGAAGGGCAGGCAATAAGAGATTTCACAACCCTTCCAAAGATTATAGGTGCATCTGATCCCGAAACATCCGGGGTCGTATCTGAATTGCTTGGAACTCTTGGAGGCACTGTTGTAAAAGTAACAAATCCTGAAACAGCAGAAATGGTGAAAATGGTTGACAATTATTCCCGATATGTTTTCCTGGGACTTACCAATGAGATTGCACTTGCATCCGAAAGAATCGGTGTTGATGTACTTGAACTGATCAGGGCAGCAAAACAGGATTATCCGAGAAATGCAGGTATCTTGCTTCCCGGACCGGGTGTTGGAGGATCATGCCTGAACAAGGATCCCTTCATCCTGAAGGCGGATCTCAGAAAGAGATCATTGAATCTCAGGATGGTTGATGCTGCATCTGACGTGAACAGATCAATCCCGGGGCATATAGCCGATCTTGTCAAGCAATTTTCCAGAGGAAGGAAAAAGGTTGTTATTGCGGGTGTTGCATTCAAGGGAGATACAGATGATATTCGTTTTACAACAGCATTTGAGATTGCAGGAGATCTGAGATCAAAAGGATTTGAAGTGTCATTATCCGATCCCTTTGTAAATATTCCCGATGTCAGGATAAATCATAACCTGTATGAATCATCATTTGGATCAGAAATTCTTGTTCTTCTGACTGACCACGGAGAATACAAGGTGCTTGATCTTGAGAAACTCAGATCTATTATGGCTGATATGCCGCTGATAATAGACACCAGGGGCATTATATCCAGGGAGCATGCTATTGATCTAGGTTTCGAGTACCACGGGTACGGTAGGCTATGAAAGTGCTCATAGCCGGAGGTGCCGGTTTTCTGGGTTCTCATCTCGCAGAGAGATTTGTCTCCGATCATGATGTGCATGTACTGGATAATTTTGCGAGTGGTTTGAAAAAAAACATTGAAAGCATCATGGATAAGATAACTCTGCTGGATTCTGATGTCACTGAATTCCGCACAGATGAAGAGTATGACATCATTGTGAATTTTGCCAGCAGGGCAAGCAGGGTGGAATGGGAGAAGCATCCCGTTGATGTTGCTTTATCAAATGCTGTTGGCTCTAAAAATCTAATTGAACTGGCTCTAAGGTGCAATGCCCTCTATGTATATGCATCATCATCCGAGGTTTATGGGGATGCAAAGGTCATACCAACACCTGAGGATTACGTTGGCTGTGTCAGCACGACCGGTTCAAGATCTCCATACGATGAGGGTAAAAGATTTGGCGATGCTTTAACAAAGGCATATGAAAGGCAGTATGGTTTGAGGAATATTATCATACGTTTTTTCAACACCTACGGACCCAGAATGAGGGGAGGCAATTTTTATGGCCGCGTCATTGACAGATTTATCCAG
>CAZXLU010000202.1:0-2734 GCA_964641875.1 Candidatus Woesearchaeota archaeon
GGACATCGCCCTTCTGTGCGAGGCGGACGGGGTCCATCTGGGGCAGGAGGACCTTTCGGCGCTGGAGGGAGCGAAGTCTTCGGAAGAGAGACCAAGAGGGTCGATGCACCTGGGGATCTCGACCCACAACAAGAACGAGGTTCTTCGGGCCCTGACTCACCGTCCCGACTACCTGGGGGTGGGACCGATTTTTGACTCGCCGACAAAGGAGACGGGCGTCGTCCCCCGGGGAGTGGCGGCCCTCTCCGAAACGCGGGAGCTGACGACGCTCCCCCTGGTGGCCATTGGAGGGATCACCCGGGAAAACGGGGCAGATCTCTTGTCGGCGGGAGCCGGGACGCTGGCCGTGAGCTCCCTTCTCACGCGAGCCGACTCTCCGGAGGGGGTACTCAAGGCCCTTCTGGCACTTATACACATGAATGGGGGGCGGTTTTGAGTCTTCGGCAAACTGGAAAATGGACCGTTCTTATTCTACTCTCCTTTTTCCTTTATGGACTTCTGCTTGAGCTTCAGATTCACTTCTGGGGAAGGCCTCTGATCCCCCATGAACAGGTTTTTCTAGGAAAAGCGGGTAGCGCGGGCGATCCGAAACAGTTCATGTGGTTCTTGAACTGGTGGAACTATGCACTTTCCCACCACATCAATCCCCTTTATAGTGACTTTCTCTGGCATCCGACAAAAGTGTCGACACTTTGGGTCGCATCTATACCCTTACTCTCATTTCTGACAGCGCCTCTCCTGAAGGCTTATGGAATTGTCTTCACTTACAATCTCATAGTTATTCTCTCTCCCATCTTGGCAGCGACAACGGCTTTTACTCTTTGTTTTTATCTGACTAGACAATGGCTCCCTTCATTCTTGGGTGGTTTTTTCTTTGGGTTTTCCCCTTATGAAATGGAAAATTTGTTCATTGGTGACTTCAATCTATCTTTTATCGCGATCCTTCCCCTTATAGTTTTACTGGCGATCATGGCATTGGAAGAAAAGGGAAAAAAAGAAATTCTTCTTTCCTTTTTTTTAGGCATTCTTCTTTCCGCGGAATTTCTTGTCTCAACCGAAATTTTTGCAATACTCGTCCTTTTTTCATTTTTTTCTATATTTTTATTTTTTATTTTTTCCAGAAATGAATTATTAATCTTTAATGTTTTAAAAAGGATAGGGAAAGGACTTCTTTTTTCAATTCTTATGCTAGCTCCATTAATTCCAACACTGCTTCACGGAGGCGTCTATGGTTCGGGAAAGGGAATTAATACTTTTGATGAGGGGAATGATCTCCTTGTTTTTATGATACCCCCAAAAATCCAATTGATTTCATACGGGATTCCTCTTCCGTGGTATAAAAATTCTGGAGGTTGGGGATATTTGGGTCTTCCAGCCATCCTGATTGCCTTTATTTATGCTCGATCCCAATGGAAATTTCCTCAAGAACGCTTTCTCTCTTATCTAATGGGATTCTTCATGCTTCTTTCCTTGGGGGCGACATTTCACCTCTTTGGACTCTGTTTAAGCCCTCTTCCTTGGTCCCTTGCAGAACATCTCCCATTGATTAGTTATGCCCAACCCAGCCGATTTTTATTATATTTTTGGCTTGTCTTTTCTATTGTGGTTTCTTTTTGGTTGTCAAGATCTTCAGATCCCAAAGAATATTTAAAAAAACTTGCATTGATTTTTCTTGCCATCGTCTTTCTTTGGGACAAACCCTGGCCCCAAAATCGTATCGTGACTCACCCGATTTTCTCACAGGGAAGTGTCTGCAAAATGGTCCCAAAGGGGAAGACGCTTCTCTACTTTCCCTGGGGAGACGCCAAGGTCGACTATCATCAACTATCGGCCCATATGTGCTTTAAAGCGGCTGAAGGATACTATGGGGGAGTTCCCAGTCCATTCAACAAATGGCCGATTAACTATCTTCTTGCGAAAAATAGATTCAAGGAGATGTCTCCCGATATTTTCCATCAATATCTTTCCAATTTTGATGTAGGACTCGTTATTATTTCCAAAACAACTACGAACAGGTCCGATCTTGAAAATCTTCTCAGTAATTCAGGATTTCAACGATCTCCCGACCTGCCGGAAGATCCAACCGTGGAAATTTATAAGCCAGGGATGGAGTTTGTCTACAAAAAGCTAACGGATTCGGAAATGCAAGAAATCTTTTCCTATCGCGAGAGATCTCTAAGAGAGGAGATCATTGCCTCAAATAGGGAAAAGCTGAAAAAGGTCGTTTATAAACTGGGCTTCTCTTCGGACAAGAAGTTTCAGGACATCTATACTTGGCTTCTCGCTCACCATATCCTCAAATAAGAGGAGAAATAAATGCAATGTAACGGAGATATGCGGCATGTGATTGAGATTCTCGCGATCATCTTCGCAACTGCAGTCTTTTACCGTGAGACAAAGCGCCCTCGGGTGACTTCGATCGAGTCTGATCGTACGATTCTGAAGATTCTCAATACCCCTTGGGGTTGGGCAATCATGATGAGTGTTTTTTTGATTGTCGCCCTTCCGGCCTATGTTTATCTTGATAAAAATTATAAAAGGAGGGAGATTGAAACGTCCCTTCAAACAGAATCTTCTTCCATGGGAACTAGACTCTTTCTTAAAACAATGCTTGTCTTTTTTGTTTGCTTTTATTTAACCTACAAGCAGTGAAAGAATGACGAAGAAAAACTTTTTTTGTAAATAACATAAAAAAGGGTATCTCCTTGCTCACCATCATCGTCCCCACCTTCAA
>CAZXLU010000203.1:0-2725 GCA_964641875.1 Candidatus Woesearchaeota archaeon
TTTCCGCTCGCACAAGCCGCTCCTGCGCGTCTTCGTAATCGCCCATCGGGAAGCCCTCATGCGATGCCGGGGAGCAACTCGCCGGTTGTGAACAGATGCGCCTCGGCCTCGCGCCGCGCCCGAAGCCCCGGCAGCACGACGAACGCGCCGTCCACATGCGCGTGATCCCATTCCAACAGATCGGCCATCGCGAGGTCGTAATCGCCAAGCTCAAGATGGCGCCGCAGCGTCGAGAACCGGAAAGCCTCAAGCCCCATGTTGTAGCAGAAATCCACAATCGCGCCGGTCTGCGCGGTATTCATCGCCGGCTTCACCATATCGCCGATTTCGGTGACGAGATCGGCCAGCCGCGCCCGGAGCATTTCGGCGCCCTGCGCTTGCGTGATCGCCGGCGTATCCGCCGTCACCGGCCCGGACGGCAGGAACCGCTCGCCGTAGCCAATGGTCCAGTAGCCGGCGGGGTCGCGGTAGGGAGCGCTGCGGAAGCCCTCGAAATGAGACGCGAGGGCGAAGGCGTAATCTTCGGCGGTCATTGTCCGCGCCTCAGATACCGCAGGTAATCCGCGCCCTCGTCCACATCCCAGAATGTCGTGACAAGGCCGGTCTGGCGCGGCGCGGTCGGATTGATAACGGTCACGACGGCGGGGAGGTTGTTCTGATCGAACCCCTCCGCCTTGGCGTGGCTGTCGTAATACTTGAACGTGCCGACCTGGATCGCGTGAGTGATATGTGCGCCGTTGCGGAACGGCAGAATGTTGTAAGCCGCCGTGTGAATATGGCCGCCGATCGCGATATGGTCAGGATCGCCGCTGAACCGGGCCGCGCGGGCGATGCCGTGCGCTGCGTTGTAGATCGAATTGCCGCGCCATTTGTGCCGAATGTGCAGCCGCACCGTTTCGCCAGCGTCCGGCATCAGCGCCAGCCGCGCGCCGTGCCACTCGTAGAGAATCCCGGCTTGCCGCGCCAGCCAGCGCAGCGGGTCAGTCGATCCGCTCCATACATCATGATTGCCGCCGATGACGTAGAGCCACGGCAGCGCATTCATCAACCACTCGATCAGCCGCAGGGTGTCGTCCGAGGTTACGTCTTGATTGGCGTAGAGCCGCGCCAGGCGGCCAATCCAGTTGTTGCTGCTGTCGCCGACGTTGCCGGCGAAAAGCCCATCTGTCCGCTGCACCAGATCGACGCAATGCCGAAGCAACGGCCAGTTGCAACCGGGATCGTCAATGTGCGGGTCGCCAAAGTGCAGGATGCCATACGGGCCGTCGCACCGGACGCGGATCGGCACCAGATCGCGGGCCTCCTCGGCGGCTTGCATCCGCTCGAAACTCCGCGTGCGGCGGTCGATCAGCTCGTCCAGCGGCTCAGCCGAAGATGGAAGGTCCGGGACTTCAATCGTTGCCGCCCGCACCCGGACGCGGGGCTTGTCTGCCGCAATCCCCTGTTTGCGCGCTTTCGTGACTTGATGCGCAAGGGTCTGGCGCGGAAGGTTCTCGGCCCGCGCCGCCGCCGACACAGAGCCGTGCAGAGCGACCAGTTGAAGCGCCCGGCGCATCTGTTCGGTGGTCAATGGGGCTTGGCTCATTCCGCGCCTTTCGTGATGTGTGCGTGCAGGGCGTTTTGCTTTTCATGGAGCGCGGCGATTTCAGCTTGATGCTCTTTGTGCATTGCCATCACGGTATCGTGTGTCTCGCGAATTAACGTCATGATCTCGGCGGCTGACAGCGCACCGGAAACGGCGAGGACGGGCAAAGCGATTGCCTGGAACCATCCCGACGAAATGAATTGCACTTCCGGCAGAAATTGCGGCGCGGCCAAAGGCACGAGCACGAGGATTTCAATTAGCCAAAAACAAAGCATGGACTGCATGAACCGCGCCATGCGATCCGCGAGCCATACGTTGAAGCGCCGCATCACTGGCGACCGGTCCAAAGTGCGTGCAGATAAAAGCCCAGAGCCGACAGCCCGGTTGCGACTCCCCCGAGCCATACGATCCAACGCCACACCTTGCGTCCGGCTTGCATGTTCTGCGCCAATTCGCGAAGTGTCGCGAGTTCGGCCGGCGTCATTTTTGACAATTCGGCCATTATTGCCTCATCCGGCATCGTTTGCTCCGTGGCGTGAGGGGCGTTCGCGCGATGCGCGCGCATTGATGATCCTCGCCACACCAAGAGCGGCAACGGCGGACAGCAGACCAAGCCCTGCGTCGGGCAGGTGACGTGCGATCAATTCGCCAAGCGCGCCGAGGAACAGCGCGCCCGCACCGAAGGCGAGGCCCGCACTGGCATAGGTCGGCACCGACGAAGGCCGATCCGTGAACTGAAGCGCGCAATGGTCGCGCTGCACGACAACGCCGAGGAACCGGCAGAACAGGCACCAGCCGGGCTTGCGCGCTCCCGTGCGTTGCGCCCGCGCCGGATCGGCGGAAGGGCGCCAGCCAGCCTCCCACGCCGCGCGCTGGCTCACGGTCCAGCCGAGCGGGCCGCCCGTCAGCACGTTGATTGCCGTGTCAAATTCAATGCCGACGCGCTCGAAATACGGCGGCTGTTGGCGCGGCCATGGGTCGGTCATCGTGCCATTTATACCCCAGAAACCGCCAGCCACGACGTGCCGCCTTGGCAGACATACAGATGCCCCCCAGCGCCACCATCACTTCGCAAATACAAAGCGCCAGCCGTTGCGCTGAGAGTCGGAACACCTGTTCCGGCATAAATTATGGCGCTGT
>CAZXLU010000204.1:0-2680 GCA_964641875.1 Candidatus Woesearchaeota archaeon
CCGGCGGATTTTGAGTCCGACTTTATACCTAATACTGTCTTTGGTTCAACATCTTAAATCATTATTGATACAGTAATTCTTTAAACACAACGCAACATGACGTAACCATCATGTGGCAGTCTTGAGTGTCCCAAAATTGTCCCAAACGTCCCCTTATTTTTTTCGCCCTTTCCTCTTTTCCTCCAGGAGACGCAGAACATCCCGGGGAGAGAGACCAAGATGTTCCGCCCGCTCCGCGACATCGCCCCACGAGGGGTCTTTTCCCTCGGGGGAGACGATCATGTCGAAATCGGAAAGAGAAAGTTCTTTCGACCGGGCCAGGTCGAACGCCTCTCGAGACACCCGGAGGGTCGGGTGCGAGAAAAAAGGATCCGGAGGAACAGGCAACCATTCCACCCCCGCAGAAAGAAGAGAAGGAATGACCGAAGATGAGAAAGCGGAGGGTTGCCAAACTACGATCCGCAGGTTCGGTCCAAAGAGGAATAGCGGAACGGTGATTCCGAGCGTCAGAAAATCCTTGGGGGCGCTCTTTTCTGGCGCGACAAAGACCATCTGAAAATCAGTCTCTTCTCTTCCCAAGACCCGGACGAGTAGGTCCGGGTCCTTCACGTCGAAAAAATGCACCACGGACCCCGAGAGCCGCCCCCCTTCGACCCCCAGGACCGCCAGAATCTTCGCAATTCCGGGGGGTCCCAAACTCTGCCCTTCCCCTTTCAGCCACCGTTGAAGATTTCCACGGAACACGCCCGCTTTTCCCGCCACTGCCGAACGGCTCATCCCGGAAATTTCGATAAGGTCAGAAATGTAAGGTCTTAATGAATCAGGGTTTTCTGTCGTCATTGTTCGACCTCTTGACAGAGCGTAGCGTTGTGTTATCCTAAGTGTGTTGCCGGATGTTGTGTTAAAAGATTAACAGAAAAACAAGGAGAAAAACAATGGAGACAAAAAACATCGGTGGGATCGAGAAGTTATTAACCGTGGAGGAGGTCGCCGAGATCATTGGAATTTCGCCATTTTCGTTGCGCCGGAACATCTACGCCTTTCCTGACAGGTGCCCGCAGTTTCTCCGGACGGCCCACGGGTCGAACGGCCACCTGCGGTTCCGTCCTGAGAAGGTGCGGGAATGGCTGGAGAACATGGAAAAAACAGCGGTCCGACACCGGACACCGGGATCCCCGGCGGCTGAGAGGTGTGGGAAGAATCGGCGGGGACGACCGACCAAGGCTGAAAGTCTCGCCAGAGAAATGGCGGCATCGAATGGATAAGAACGACTGGGAGGAAGGGTATCGGCAGGCGTTCAATGGGGAGAAAATCAACAAAAACGGGGTGAGAGACGACCTCGCCTTCGCGGCGGGGCGGGTGGAAGGGGAGTCAGACCGCCTACTTGGCAGGGCATCGAGGGTTGGGGAAGGAGAAGAAGTGGAAACCGAAGAAAAAATAGGGCCGAAATGACAGTCCCCCGCGAATGCGGGGAGGGAAAAAATAAAAAAAACAAAAAGAAAAAAGGAGAAGAAATGAACAGCGACAATAACTTGTGCGTCAGACAGACATGATCTGACCGCAAAAAAATGGCCACGTCAGGGGCGGAACCCAACGCGGCCGGAGGAACAATCGGATGAGTCCTATACTAGAGAGTCCTACTCATTTTGTCAAGCCACATCCTCCCATTTTTCCGGGAATTTTCCCGAGAAAGCCGTACTGCTCGCACTACCCCAAACACGGGACCGAGATTCTTCCTCTCACCGTCGCGCTCAAAAAACGGTACATACAAGTGAACGACCTTTTCCAGAAGGCAATATTGATCGATATCGACCACGGCGATGCGGCGAGTCGATGGATCGATTCGGGGATCTCCCCGCCAACATGGATTGCGACAGATAAAATATCGGGAAAAGGCCATTTGGCGTGGGTTTTGAAAGATCCAGTATGCAAGACGCAAGCGGGAAGGGACCATCCGATCCGGTATCTCGCGTTGGTCGAATACAACATCACCCGGGTCATGGGCGGCGATCCTTTGTACCTTGGCCTGCTGACAAAAAACCCCTTCCATACCGATTGGCGTGTCTTTTGGCCCGGGCGATCTGACTACTCCCTCACGGATCTTGCACAGGGAATCGACCTCTTGGAGCCGCCCCGTTCGAGAAAGGAGACGGGGGTCGGGAGGAATTGTTCTTTATTTGAAAACGTCCGGCGGTGGGCCTATCAGGCCGTCGCGGGATATGGGGCCAAAAAAGAATGGGAGGAGGCGGTCGAGGCGGCCGCCCGGGGGATGAACACCTTTTCTACCCCCCTTCCCCTGGGGGAGGTCGCAGGGATCGCCCGGTCGGTCGCCCGTTGGACATGGGCGAACCTGCGACCCGGGGAGGCCAAAGAAAAGTTCGTCAAAAAAACACATGCGGCGATGGAACAGTCGATGCGGGGACAAAGGTCCGGCGTTCGCCGTCGCGAGAAGGCGGAAAAAAGGAAAAATGAGTTCCTCGATGCGCTGCGGGACCCTGACGTGAAAATCAAGGATGCGGCGCAAAAATTCGGGATCAGTCCTCGGACAGCCAGTAAATACATACGCGAACAATTCCATTCAAACACTAATCATTGCGGGAATCATTGCGGGACAACGTCCGGCAATGATTCCCGCCTTGATCGTCTCGGCCATCGTGTAGACCATGGCTTTGACCTCATA
>CAZXLU010000205.1:0-2651 GCA_964641875.1 Candidatus Woesearchaeota archaeon
ATATGTTCCTGCATAAGCCGAATTGAATAACGGCTGTGGACCTCCTACCACATCTCTTATAGGAATCTCCAACCATTTGGTATCAAGGAATTGGAAACTAATCGACCCTGCGTAAAAGATACTAAGCAAGTCTTCGGCATTGGTTGAAAGCCCTATATCCGTTGATGCCGTCGGTTCGGTAGCGGAGTTCGCTGTCCAAGCCGTATAAACTGTCGGCTCAAGTTGAATTGAAACCTGCGTTATTAAAAACGCCATAGTAGCCGGAAGCCTTTGCTGGTCGGGCGAGTTTGACATATTGCTTATGCCTGTTCCGAGCAGATTTGCCGTGAAGTAATTGTATTGCTGGCTAAGGGTTGTAGCCTTCGGCAATATGACGGTATCGTAAAGCGGTTCTGCTGTTTCCATATACATCCCGTTTCCCAACATTGTGTCATACATGCGTGCGACGGTCTGCAAATTGAATCTTGCGGCACCCGTAGCTACTGCTTGCCTTAGCGTGGGATACGTAGCAGCAAGAGCTTGAAGCTGCTGCTGTGCCTGTGCAACTTGTGCTGCAGTTTGTGAAGAAGGTGGAACTAAATTTGTTGCCATTGTTTTAAACCTCCATTTTTTTTTTTTTAGTTATTAATTAAATTAAGCATACATCTGAGACATTGCATAGTTAGGGACACTTGAGGGCGCGTTATAGGCTATTGCTCCCGTGTTATAGGCATTGGGAAGCTGACCGTAACCGGACGCTCTCACATTCCTATAACCGCTAATGTTGACATAGTTCTGAACCGCGCCGAACAAATCGGCTACAATCTGCAAACCTAAGACGATAGAACCGCCGAAAATTATCGGACCTGCCCAATCGTGTGCTTTAAATAGGTGTTTAGCTATCATAGCACCTCCCCCGAATATTACCGCCTCTCCCGCATATAACGCCACTTTGTTGGTTGCAAGTCCCGGGGATACAGCGTTGTAAATCATAGGCGGTATCATGACTGTTGCTACGGCGGATACAAGCCCTAAACCGACCTGACTTCCATAATCGCCGAACGAGTTCATTACATCGGGATTTCTCCTCAAATGCTGATGCCTTCTGGCGTTGATTTTGTAGCTGTGCCTTTTCGCTACCGCTCTTGTCGTGCGATGTTTGCGGTTGAGTTGGAATACTTTTTTAGCTTTCCCTCTATGATGCACTCTTTTTTTAGCGTTAACTACAGGGTTGAGCTTACGCGCGACCTTTCTTGTTTTCGCATTCTTTTTTGCATGTTTTCTTTTTGCCATTGTTTTCTTACCTCCACTTTTTTTAGGATTTGAAATAACTAAAAGGGGAGTTGGATTCCTTTTTAGTTTTTTCTTTTTTATTGTTATTTTTTTCTTCTTATGCTCCGTTCCCGGATTTACAATGTAAGCCGTCGCCATTTATCTTTATCACCTCCTAACCGTTTATTCCCGAAGATTTAACTTTAAGCCTTCCCTTCGGGTCTCTGATTATAAGTTCTGTGCCGGAAGGATTGGTTAACAATTCGCAATCCTTGCCGAGTTCGTGAATATAATATTCAACCTTCTTTTTATTTTTTTTATTCCATTTATTAGAACCATAAGTTATGGAATCGGCATTTCCAAGCTTAGTAACGACCCTCCCTGCAATAAAGGAATCATCAGGCACTTCTTCCTCTATAATTTCTTCTGGTTCAAAGTCGTGAAAGGTTTCATATATATCCACTGCTTCATCTAAATCCTTTTGAGATATGCCTTTCATTTTAACCGCTTTCTTAAGATTTTCAGGATTAGGCTTTGGTATAACCCTTTCCCCGAATTTTTTCCTTGCTTGGTCATATGCAATGGCAATCGCCTGCGGTATAGATATTCCCTTTTCCGTAAGCGCATCTATTTCCCCTCTTAAGAAGCGGGAAACCTGCGGGGGATAACGCCTGCCCGAAGACCGCCCCTGCCTGTTTATATCTCCTACCTGAGCCGATGTAATCTTTGCGTCGTATCTCCCTTTAGCATTTCTGGGAAGCACTTTTGAAGGTTGATTAGACTTCCTTCCATGCTCCCGTATTCTTGGTTTAGCTTTCTTTATTTTCTTAGCCATTATTTTACGCTCCAATTAATAAATCCGCAGTAGCTCCCGGCGTCACATAGGGAAGCATTACAGGCGGCAATAAATTAGTTGAACTGCCCGTTGACGATGAAATATTAGGTGGATTATTAAGTGCCGAATTTAAATCCACCTGCGACATTAAATCATTAAATTGTAATGGGTTGCTCATTATAGAATTAAAATTATTTATTCCCGTTTTATTTAATGACCCGCTTTGATTAAGCAGATTAGACCCTGTATTAGATATAGAGTTTAAAAAATTACTGACTGTCTGGTTCGCACTTTGAAATATCCCTCCAATATTACTTGTATTAATTCCCGAAGGAACGGCTTTTTTGATATAACTTTCATAAAAGAAATATCCTGCTATGCCCGCTATTCCAATAATAACTATCGATGTTATAGTAGAATTCTGCATAATTACTCTGGTAATGGCACTTCGTTAATTATATTGCTTAAATCGCTTTCTGCCGTTGTTCCTAAATTATTAAAGTAGTTTCCTATATCTCCCCAGAAATTATTCGTAGTCCCAGCCGAACTTGCCGCTTCTGTTGCC
>CAZXLU010000206.1:0-2643 GCA_964641875.1 Candidatus Woesearchaeota archaeon
TGAACCATTTCTTGCATCTCTTAAAAGCTTCTCATTATACCTTTCTAATTTTTCCAAATCAGTTATATCGGTTCTATCATAAAAACTTGCATGCTCATTGAAATAAGTTTCAAAATCGATTGCCGACGATGTATTGTCATTATTAATAATTCTTTTATCATAAACTTTTTTATTTTCTTTATTATATATTCCATGCTTTAAAAATGTGAAATCATTATCAATGGCTCCGAGTCCTTTCAATGCGCTTTTCCATCCTAACAACCGTCTATCACCATTATGCATTCCATGAGTGAATCCTTTTTCTTTTTTGAAATGTGCCATATTTTTATCACAATAATTGCCATCCTTATCACAATAATTACCGTCCTTATCACAATAATAGCCTTCGTAAGTTTTAGGTAAATCATATTTCATATCGCTGCAGTAATACTCTAATTTCAAACCGCCTAAATCTGTCGATGTTTCCAAATCATCAATTGTATCAAAGCTATCCGTATCACCATAAAAAAGATTAATACCGCATTCCATTGCAATTTTATAAAATTCAAGACGAGCTAAAGATGTGATATATGCCGAAATGGATGGTATTATATGTTTTGCCTTTGAATAACCCTTTTCCGTCCATAAAGAGCATTCCTCGTTATAAAGTTTTAACCCCTTTGATAATGCGTCCCTGCCATCGTTATTATAAACAACAATATCTTTTTCTCTGCCCTGAGCAAATTTTCCATATAAAGAATTTAAAAATATTTTTGAAATATAAGCCTTTGTAAGATTTTTTGTTTTTACTGCTTCTTTTTTCATTTCAAAATAATAATCTACATAATCCGAAAATAAATAATCCTGTTCAGTAAAATAAAAACCGTAGTTAACTTTAACTTTTGCTCCCTGCTTAATGGCTTCCTCAATTTCAACGTTTGTATAAACCCCTGTGAATCTCCCGACAGGAAATTTTAATCCTTCTAATTTTTTATAAAGAATTGGAATAAAAATATTACTTGGAACATCAACTTCAACTTGATAAAATCCTATTTTATCTTTTTCTAATTTTTCGGTATAAACAACGTGGCCGTTTGGCATTTTTTGTTTCATGACATAAGGATATAAACTATTTATATCATAATGTCTGATGACTTCACCCTTTGCCGAATATGGTTTATAAATCTCGCACCGGCCGCCTGCATAACTTTCCCGGACGAAACTTTCAAAGTGCAATGTGATATTAAAAATCGAAATTTTCTGAAAGTATTTTCTATAAACAGCCAAGGCAGATGATGCTATTGTCAACTTATTTCCAATGCCTTTTGCATAATCGTTATAAAAGCTTTCAAGACATTTGTATAATAGGATACAATCCTGCTTGTTATATTCAATATTTTCATTAGTTAAAACAAAATCTTTTGTATGGTCGTGGTCTAACTTCTCTCCGAAGCCGAAACTTTTTGAAACCTCGTTTAAACTCTTTGCAAATAAAGAATAAGAATCCGCAAAAGTTATTTCAATACGTTGTATTCGTTCTTTACCGCTTTTATCTTTAATTTTTCTTTCTTTAATAAAACTTAAAGAAATAACCCTGCCGTTTGCATCGAAAATCTTGTCTGGTTTCCATTCCTGATATTTTTCAAGATGTTTAAAGCAATTTTCAAAAATAAATAAGATGTCAAATTTTCCTGCGTAATGTCCATAAATAAAAATTCCTTTGTTTTTTTCTTTTAAAATATATTTCAAAAATTCAATAACATCTAAAAAATATTTATATTCAGTCCCATTATAAAATCCAAGCATCGCAAATATTGTATTATTCTCGATAGACTGAGCTTCAACATCGTACGTAAAAAATTTGGCAATTTTTTCCTTGGCGCTAAGGGGCTTTAACATTTTATACCTGTTTATATAATCTGATTTCAATATATTGTAATTCAAAAGATTTTATATCGGCATAATTTGTCGTTATTATAAATGATAACCTTTTCTCTGCCGCCGTAATTTTATCAGCCGTAAAATATTCTTTTTTAACCCCCTCGGTTTCTAAAACCGTAACAAGTTTCTTATGTTCAATCCCTTTAACCATCAATATAGCAAATTCAAAGGTTTCCTTTCTGATTTGCGAGAATGGGATAAGAGGCAAAACGTAATGTAAAATTGTTGACACGGTTTTAGCAACTTGAATCGGAGGCGAAACTTTAATTACAAATCTTTTTGTTTTAAGATGTTTGATTGTCATATCATGCCACTCCTTTATTTTTGTCTTTTTTATTGATTTGGTTTCTAAAATTTGTTTTTGGAATGATTTTACTTCTTTGGATTTTTCTAATTTTTTAATAACTTCGGGCTGGTATGGTTTATAGTATTTGTAATGAGAGGGAGGGGTTTTTGATTCTTTTATTTGACGGTAAACGGTGTCAATAGGTGCATTATAAATGCCGGCACCTCGTTTACCGCTTTTTATCTCATCAACATATGAGGGAGAGGTTTTTAAAATCTCGGCTAATGCTTTAGATGAAACTCGCTTTAAGATATATTTTAATTGGGTTTGTGCATTCATAGTAAAAAAGTTAAAAAAAAAGCGGTTGAGGTATTATAGTTGATGTATTTTTAATTATAATACCAAAACCGCTTAAAATCAAATTTAAAATGGAATAT
>CAZXLU010000207.1:0-2631 GCA_964641875.1 Candidatus Woesearchaeota archaeon
AGATCTGATTAGGGATTACAGGGATATACCGGTGAAATAATATTGTCCCAAAGCCTTCCATTGCCAAACAGGTAAATATCTTCATTCCTGTTTTTGATTATATGTGACTTTTGGCAGCAATGGCATATAAAAATAAAATAACAAACTCTATTAAATTTTCTTTAAAATATTTTTACCAAGATTTTTAATATCATCTATACGAAAATAATTATTTGCGATAATCATGTATTTAACCATATTTTTATAATTATCAAACCAGAGCTTTTCCATTTCCTCAAAAAATTCAAATGGAGATTCGTAATGCTTATTGTCAATGCCTTCCTGGTCAAGGAATTTTAAAACATCCCCCCTGTTACTTGATACTATTTTAAAATCTCCCTTAAGTTTTTTGCCTAAATAAACAAGGGATCTCTCTCCTCTATCCCTTAGAATCATTGGATCAATATACGTTCTCTTGATAATTATATTCTTTTTAATGTCTGCCCATTCCCTATTCATATTCTGGATTCCGCCCCCTTTATTTTTGTTGTTTATTCCAGCCTGAATTTCCTCACATACTGCCACTGATGTTAAAATTTGAAAATTTTTGTATTGGGGTTTATTAATACTATTTATTGCTGCAATATTTCCCATACGCATAATATTTACAACAACGTTGGTATCAATCAATCGCTTTTTTAGCTGTGCCATAAAGTATCACGTCAGAAGTTCCCTGGTCTATCACTGATTTTTCCTGCAATTTTTTTATAAAATATCCCTTTTCCTTTTCAAGCTTATCTTTTATCTCAGAATTAGATATAAAGTATTTCCTAATATCGCCGTCCTGTTTTTCATAAATATCCGGATTAAAATAAACAAAAAATACAAGCTCATTTGTCGTTAATTTTTCAACCAGGCTTTTTACATTTTCCAGTATTTTATTATCTATTCCATTTAATAAATATTTTTCCACAGATTCTGGATTAGACTCTATCAGATTTGTATTAGCCTTTCTCTCTATAAATATATCTCCATAACCCTGAAGCGTATCAATTTCACCATTAACGAAATCGCTGAAAGGCCCATATTTATAGGGTTCAAATCCAACTGACGATGCTATATCCTTGAATTTATAACCATGTGCCCTTGAATATGATAATAAATAAAGAAAAATACCTTTCTGGATAACTATGCTGCTTATGGGCTTTTTATCAGCCATGCCAACAATTACTGAATCAATTAAATCTCCAAGTTCAAAGATATCTATTTTCTTTTCCTTCATTGCATCCTTTTAATGCAAAAGCATATAAATATGTTGCTTATATTCAAATATGGATTTTAATTTAATTGATATAAATGAGGATAACAATTATTATAAGATGGAAATTAAAAATCGTGAGGGGATAAAAAAACTTACACCGGCACGTGGATTTAAAAAAATTGATGATAATAGCTATCCATATTTCAATGAGGTTTTAAGTTCTATTAAGCACGATAAGCTATCCGGAATGAATAATTATGATACTTTTGATAGGAATATTGAACATAGAATAAAATCTAAGGAATCCAAGAATAATATTAACATTATAACCTTCTATGGAGATAAAAACACAGACATACTTGAAATGTCAAAATTTGAGGATATAGGATTAATTGATAATTTTGAAAAATTATTTAACGACAATATTATTTCAATGCCCTATGCCTTAAGCCTGTATGAAAAGGGTGCCCTTGAAAATATTTTTGACGGTATTAAAAAATCCTATGATAATTTTATTTCAACGTTAAATACAAAAAATATATTTTGCTATGTTCCAGCCTATGTCAAATATAAGGATCTGGATCAATTTTTAAGGTTTTATAGTGAAAAGAACCTTGGCACTGTAAACGGTGGAGGGCAGTCCTATAATGCAATACCACTGTATATAGATTTTAAGCGTTCCAATCCAGATGCCTTTAAAAGAACAATAGCAATGCTTTTCAAATTAAAAAAACAGTATATGAAAGATGGCTTTTATCCAGTACTTTATGCTGCAAATGTTAGCAGGCCACGTATATTGAATACAGGCAGCAGAGTTATCGCAAGGGAATTTCTCCTGGCATTTTTGGGATTTGATATTATAGGTTCATCTCTTGCATTTAATCCACGCGCTTCAAAAATGGGCTATACACATGATAACAAATTGCTTGAATTTAGTATGGAAACATTTGAATATTCATATAATAATAAAAATATTAATAAAAAAAGTTATAAGGATAAAAATAAATCCGAAATATACAGCAGGCAGTCATCATTTCTTGGTGGGCTTAATGGAGAACAGACTAAAAATGAATTAAAGAAAAGGCCAGGTGCTGAAAAATATATTAAGACATATGAATAATTTATTACCTGTAATTAATAAGGCAATTATATAATATGTTTTATACTTTATACCCCTTGATACACATTTTGTTATTCATCCAATTATTTAGAGCATCATAATGCTCAGTAATCTTTGAAATTGTGGCTTGGTAAGTACGATGTTGTGGGACCGACTCCCATCGGCGGCTTTCTAAATTTTCCTGATTCTGCATGAGATTTTCAAAACCATTCTTGAAACTTGACTTCGCCATTTTGAAAGAAAATATATAGATTAAAAGCCTGAGAAGTTC
>CAZXLU010000208.1:0-2616 GCA_964641875.1 Candidatus Woesearchaeota archaeon
GAAATTCAAATAGGTCAGTGTTAACAATAAGCGCTGATAAGAACAGGTTAGATCAGATAAATCCAAAGGTATTTCAGTTGATGAACAATGTTTATGATAACAATCTTTCAGATTCAACAGGTAATCGTATCCCTCTTGATAGCTTAATAATAATACACAGTAATGAAGGTTTCATGGAGATCCCAGAAGACGAAAAAAATGAATCCATGCCGTTGCTGGAGAGAATTATAAAAGTAAACGTACGTAGAAATCTGTCATATTCTGAGGAAATGAAGATAATAGATGATTATAAATTACCAATAAAGAAATCTGTGCCAAAATTCTTTGAATATATAAGCAAGATAAATGTGCTATCAAGGCTATCATTGGATAGTATAGATGGATTGGATGATAATGACCTGGAAAGTGTAATAAATCTTCTTGATTACTATGATTCATCAAGATTAGGCGAGTTTGAGAAGAATATGACACAATCCACTTCTAACTTTTTATACACCTTAAATGACAATAGGATGTATAATTCCGAGAAAGACCTAGCAGAAAAGAGATATCTAGAGGAAGCAGCAAAAAGTTTGATTTTATATGAATCAAAATACAAAAGTGGCTGGAGCTATGGTATATCATCTAGAGCTATAAGTAATATAATAGATTTTAATTATAGATCAAAAAATTTAAAGGGATATCTATCATTCTCCGATGTAAGATCTTATCTTCAAAAAAATGAAAGTAAAATAGAATCAGCGCTTTACGATATAATAGAGAATTACATTGATAAAGAGGTAACTAAAAATGTTACTGCCGACATAGATTATGCAATACTTTCATTTTACTTTGGAGATCATTTCAAAGATTATTCTAATGTTATAGCCTCGTATTTTAATTCGCTTATAAATATAGGTAAAGATCAGGATTTTAAGGATGTAAATGGCTATTTGGCAGAGGCAAGCAGGTATTTTGATGTGGAAAGTTTAAAGAATGAGGCGCAGGAATTTATCGAAACTAAAGTTCCACTTGGAATAGTAAACTATTCAGCTGATTTTAGGTCAATATTTAACTTTCTAGTTTCTACAGGAAAGGAATTTATAAAGAAAGAAAGCAATTACAAAAATTTTATAGGAGAATCTGGTAAAGATGTAGACAAAAAATCGAAACTTTATCCCTATATTAAAGATTATCTGAAAAATAATTTAGGTTACTTTGATGAGGCTGTAGAAGAGGCATTTAAAATCTATAAGGAGGGGACATTGATGTATGACTAATGAATTAGGTGATGCAGAGGATAAATACAGAAGAAAGATAGATAAGGAAGATGATTTGATACTTTCTTCCGAGGAGATAAGAGACATAAACGACGGTAAAACTGTGATAAAATCTATCCCAATAAAAAGAAATCCAATGATATCATACAATGGCCTAGGCGGTGGAGAAGGAGAAGGGGAAGGCGAAGGAGACGGTGGCTCCGGTAATGGAGATGGTTCTGATGGCAAAGGAGGTAGCGGTAAAGGCGAATTGAGATTAGGTGTTGACAGGCGTAGATTGAAAGAAATGATGGAGAATTGGGGCCTGTCTTTTACTAAACCTGGAAAGAAAAGTGTAAAACTTTACAAATTACTTACAGCTGAAAATGGTATAGATGAAAATCAAGAGAAAACAATAGAAGCCATGCTTGATAGGCAGATGGCAACTGGTTATTTTGAAAAGAATGGTTTCAATATTGATGTAAGGGATGAGGATTTGAGATATAATCTTATAGAAGAAAAAGAAATACCAAACTTATCTGCTACTTTTGTTATAATGAGAGATGTTAGCGGGTCTATGGATTCATATAGTGAATTTTCAGCAACAATAGCGGGGCTTATAGAGTTTTGGTTAAGAATAAAGTATAATGATACTGTAAAGATAAGATACGTTGCTCACACAACTGATGCAATTGAAATCGATCCAAAAAAGAGTGCTGATTTCTTCAAATTAACTGCTTCAGGTGGAACTGAGTTTACACCGGCTTACAAGTTGGTATTAAACATGATGGAAGGAAAGCCATATAATTCATCCTCACATTATAAGGAAAAGATAGATTATGAGTCTGAGGACGTTTTTCTCTTGCATATAAGCGATGGTGAAACTTCAGACACTGGAGAAGAATTGTACTCTACTTTGAAAAAAATATTTCCAAATCTTACAAAAGGGTTTTATTTACAGGTAGAAAGCAATTCAGATGATTTTTATAAAAAGTTTGTTGCAATAGGGAAAGAAAAAGCAAGGGCTGTAAAGTCTGGAAATGATACTTCATATAAAAATGTCAAGAATGTACTTGATAAGCTTTTAAATTGATATGGGAGAAAAATCTTTAGAAAAATTGTTGGTTGACGGAGAAGAAATAAACGTCATAGCAACAAGAGGCTCAATTTTAGACGAAAGATATACCAAAGAAGCAAGAAAAATTGCTTCCTTCATGATAAACAAATTAGGATTGTCCTTTGGGAATGTAAACTTTCAGATATTAGATAATGAAGAATTCGCTGAAAAGGTTGCATTGTATGGCATGCCTCTGCCATCATGGGAAGCCGGTCAAGAAAAACTTGTAATGGAAGACACGATGAAATACCGGCAAGGGGT
>CAZXLU010000209.1:0-2611 GCA_964641875.1 Candidatus Woesearchaeota archaeon
GTTGGAGCACTTTGTGGAAATGTAATTCAAGTAAGTGGAAGATTCTTTGCTTCTGAACACGCTATAGTTGTTACGGCAAAGTCAGGTTTTGAGATTGACTTACTAGCCTTAATATTTGATGGAATGAACCTCAATCAATTCTCCGAGTCATCAGCCCAACCGGTACTTACAGTTTCAAAATTACTTAAGCTAAAGATCGTAATTCCAGCTTCAAAAGGCGAACAAATCGCTATTTCCACCGTCCTCTTAGACATGGATGAAGAAATCACCTCCCTGGAAGAAAAGCTCTCCAAGATTCGCCAAGTTAAACAAGGTATGATGCAGGAACTACTGACAGGAAGAATTAGGATATGATGATATCTTATGAGATATTAAGTTAGGGATTGAGGTAATATAGAAAAAACTATTTGGAAGGTACCATAAGAACTTCGGACGAAGATAATAACTGGCATGGTAACGAATATTTGCAACTTTATCGGGAAATAGCGATTGGAGATTTAGGTCAATTGGAGGTGAATACTATTCAACATTCTACCAGATGGGATCCTATCAGTAATCTAAGATAGTGGGGGTTGATCCTAATGAGCAATAAATTGACGCATTTGCAAATGATACAATCAGTGATTTCCAGAATGGCTGGGAATTCATTCCTTCTAAAAGGTTGGAGCGTTACGCTTGTCAGTGCATTTTTTGCCCTTGCAGCTAATAAGCCAAATGTAAAATTTGACTCCCTTGCTTTTTTCCCAGTGATTATGTTTTGGACACTTGATGGATATTTTTTACGTCAAGAACGATTATTCCGGAAACTTTATGAGAAAGTTAGGAAATTATCAGAAAACGATATTGATTTTTCAATGAAAACAATTGAATTTGAGTCTCAGGTCGAAAGTTGGCTGTGTACTTGCTTATCTGTAACTCTCAGAATTTTTCATGGAACAGTTTTACTATCAGTAATAATTATTATTTTTATTCTTAAACAATGAAAGGAATTTGGAATGGCTAGGAAGGTTTTTTTTAGTTTCCATTATCAAAGAGATATTTTTCGTGTTCAACAAATTAAGAATCATTATGTGACAAAAGAAAACTATACAGAAGCTGGTTATTTTGACGGATCTTTGGAAGAAAAAGCAAAAAAAGAGGGTGATGAAGCAGTAAAGAAACTTATCAATAAAGGATTGGTGGGAAGCAGTGTTCTATGTGTACTAATAGGTAAAGAAACATCAACCCGAAGATGGGTTTATTATGAAATTTTAAAAAGCGTTGAGTTAGGAATGGGGGTGATTGGGATTAAAATCCATAATCTCAAAGATCCAAAAACAGGGGTTGATTCTCCCGGAGCAAGCCCGTTTGAATATTCAGGTTACGTGAGACGTGGTGGAAAGCTTCAACCAATGATTAAATATACGGAGGGGTGGGGAAATGCTTCCTATTTATCAGAAATAAATGAAACATCGGCACCATACCTTAAAGGCACTGATAATCCAATTTTAAGTTCTATTTTCAATGTGTATGATTGGGTAAAGAATGATGGATATAATAATTTTGGAAAATGGGTAGAAACGGCTGCGAAACAAGCCGGGAGGTAATAAGGAGGATTTTTGAATGCCAAAAATTCTAAGCGTTGATTTTTATCCGGGATTTTAGCCAACCGAATGACATAGCCATACCATTTTCTATTAGATCTTCTATAAAAGCGAAGATTTATTATGAGGATTCCTAGGTATGAATACTTTCGGACAACCAGAACGGAAGACCCAAGACCGCATTCTCAAACTATTTCAGGAGGAACTAGGATACCAATATTTAGGCAATTGGATCGAAAGGGACGGCAACAGCAACTTCGAAGAATTTTATCTCTCCTCTTATCTCACCAGAAATGGGTATTCCCCCACCCAGATTACCATGGCCCTGCACCAGCTTCGAACCGAAGCCAACAATCACAACCGATCCCTTTATGACAACAATAAAGCGGTTTATAGCCTTCTTCGATACGGCATCCCCATCAAAACCGAAGCCGGAGCCATTACAGAAACCGTCCATCTCATCAATTGGAAAGAACCGGAAAAAAACGACTTTGCGATTGCTGAAGAGGTTACGCTTCAGGGACGCCATGATCGTCGTCCGGACCTTGTTCTCTACGTGAATGGGATCGCCATTGGAGTTCTGGAACTTAAGCGGAGCTATATCTCCATCGGGGACGGGATCCGCCAGAGCCTTTCCAATCAGCAACCCGAGTTTCATTCCTGGTTTTTTAGCACCATCCAGTTCATCTTTGCGGGAAACGACACCGAAGGCTTGAAGTACGGAGCCATCGGAACTCCAGAAAAGTATTTCCTGAAATGGAAAGAGGACGAAGAAGACAATTCCCGCTACAAAATGGACAAATATCTCCTCAAGATGTGCCGAAAAGACCGGCTGATCGAATTGATGTATGACTTTGTTTTGTTTGATGGGGGAATCAAAAAGCTTCCCCGGCCCCACCAATATTTTGGGGTGAAAGCCGCCCAGAAGCACGTCCGGGAGCATAAAAGTGGCATCATCTGGCATACCCAGGGGAGTGGAAAGAGCATCGTCATGGTGCTCATGGCCAAATGGATCCTCGAAAACAATC
>CAZXLU010000210.1:0-2610 GCA_964641875.1 Candidatus Woesearchaeota archaeon
ATCCCCAGTCGCACGCTTGGGGCAACGCTTTCAGAATCCGTCCGGGACGCATCCGGACATATCGGGAAAGGGCCGGATGATCTTTCGGGTCGGTCTCGATCACCGGAGTCCTCTCTCCCTTTTTCTTCCGCTCTCTCTTTTTGGGAAGAGCCTTGACCTTCGGCGCATATCCTCGGGCCCGTTCCCGTCCCTTGATGGCGGACCCGTCCATGGAGGCATGTTCGACGAGCTCCGCCCCCAGATGTGTCTCAACCACGGCTCCGTGAATCCATTCGGTCATATTGAGACGGACCAGCTGGGCAAAGACGCGGGAGAAGGTCGATTCGTGCGGAACCTTCGACGCATTCTTCCTCCGCACATCCCGGCCAGATTCTCGTCAGTCCTCAGTCGGTCGATCAGGGAGCGCGTCGTGGGAAGTCCCAGGACTGCCTTCGCGACAAAGGCCCGGCAAAGAACGCTCCATTCCTGGGCCGGACGGCCCGTCCATTGGTAGGGCTGTTTAATTGTCTCCTCCACCCGAAGAATCTCAAGGGTCTGAGCGACCTTCTTGTGGTCTTCGGTAAGACGGCGATCAAACGCGCTCTCCAGTTTCGGAAAGAGAGAGTTCTGAATCCGATTCCAGAAGGAACTCAGCTTGGGTGTCATCATAAAGGCACATCTCCTTGGGTTATCGCCACTATGATGATTTTATGCGTTGTTTAAGTATTTGTAAATTATTACTTTGTTAACTCACTGTCATTGCCTACCAAGAACATTTTGTCAGAATGACTTTTGCAAGAGGCTCGTTATTTTAAAATCAGTTAAATTCCTCTCGTCCATTTCGGATAACTGCCGGATATAGGTTATAACTTATTCATCCAAGGGGCGTAATTTTGCCACCATTTACTATTTGAATTTTTAACACAGACTAACCCTTCAGAAAACTTTCTACATTGACCATTCCTTACTTCTTTAGAAAGTTCTAGAGGAAGCCCTATTTTTAATTGAGGGTTTAATAAAATATCAAGTTCTTTTTCTTTTAATCGAAGATGTTTCCAAGAATCACAATTTTCATTTATTCCACCATGTGCAACATAAGCTCCAATAAAAGGTTTATTTTTTTTAGAGGAAACAAACTGGAAAAAAAGAACTTGTTTGGGATCTCCCCCACAACTTGCAGATGGTAAGATTCTTACTAAAGATATATTTTGGAATAGAGGGTCCCATTTTTTTAATCTCTTAATAAATAAAGGATCATTCCCACGGGCAAATGCCCTGTCGGCATTAATTATTCCTTTTAAATCTGATAGCTGAATGAAAAGAATGACTAGGGAAAAACTAAGAGCTAATTTTTGATTTTTAACTTTTAATAGAGCAATAAAAACTGTAAATAAAATAATTTGTCCAATCGGCCAAAAAAAACGTCCATTTGACCGAAATATTTTCGTAATAAAAAAATCAGGAAAAGGTAATGATAAAAATATTAAATGCCCTATATAAATATTTTTAGCTACAGAGTATACAGCTAAAAGGATTAAAGTTACAAACAATATAGGAAAGGATTTAATTTTTTCTTTAACCCATGTTTTTTTAAAAAATAATGTAAAAACACAAAGGGCTATTACTCCACACCCAAGATAATTATTCCCCTCATACTGTCCTCCTGTTCCGTCAATATTACAATTGGGTAAAAGAATACTTCCTCCACAAAAAAGTGATGAAATATTCATAGAATAATAACCGAATCCTGATGTATTTGGATTTCCATTTCCAAAATAACCCATAAATAACATAAATAAAAATATTAAAAAAAATGAATAAAATATATTAAAATTAAAGGATTTAAAGTTTTTATCCCTGAGAAGAATTTCTCCTCGAAATCCTAAATAAAGAACAGAAATCATTGCTAAAAAATAAGGGTGTATTAATAAAGAAATAATCATTAAAATTCTAAATGCCCATTCAGATTTTTTTTCTGAATAGATTTGCTTCAGTCCTGCTATTATTATGCCAAAAGCAATAATAATTAATCCTTGTGTATAAAGAGAAGTATGTTGCATTTGCATTCTTAAAGATAAAGCCGGATAAGTAATAAATAAATAATTAATAATAATTAATGGAATTAATCTTTTCTCACCAATTAATCGCATAACCCATGTTGCTGATATTCCCTGCAAGATTATACAAAAAATAGACCATATCCCAAAATAATTAAATTCATTTGATAATATGAATTTTATTAATTTAAAAAAAAGAGCTGCCAAAGGAATACTATCAGTATAAGCTATATTTATCCCATATGGAGGATCTAATAAATTTGTTTTTAATAAAGGAAAATGCCATGAATCATTTTTAAAATAATACCATCCTGATAAATGTTGAACCGAATCACCCGTTTCAAAAAAATCTCCATTTCCAAGCATATATGACAAAGGAAAAAGATAAAAAGACCATGAAATTGTAATAATAAATGAAATAATTAAAGATATTAAGGGAGATAACTCTTTTTTTAATATCCAATACCTTATACTTTCTAAATAATTATTATAATTATTCATAATAACCTATCTTCGTCACTTCTTCATGAAGATGAGAAGTATTTTTAAGTCCTTTATATTTTTAAATTTTAAA
>CAZXLU010000211.1:0-2541 GCA_964641875.1 Candidatus Woesearchaeota archaeon
AAATCATACATAATAACGAAAGTATCCGGTGCAAAATGTTTGAGATTTTTTGAAATCAACTACAGCACTTCCCTCTGTGTCCATGGATTTACTTCTGTCATTCCCTTTGGAACGTTTACCATCCAATAGCATATGTTAGTCAAAACCAGCACTTTGACCCCTTGCCATGTCCTGATAATTTCATTACTTTATACTTCCGAAGGTCCTTTTTAATTTTGAAAGGCAGCCCTCACAACTTCAGAATGCTCCCCGGAGAGGAGAGCGGGAAAGTGAGGGCTGCTGTCATTTCGGGCCATAGATTCAACCGGTAATAGAATTCTTTCGCCAGTTTAAGGTGAGCTGGCAAACCATGGCAGCCGGCATGAAAAAGAGGGTGTCTCAAAAGGGCACCCTTTTTCTTATGGGATTACTGTTCATTTGGCTACGCCGAGCTCACTTCGTTCGGTTCTTTTGCTCCTCCAAAAGAAATGAACCAAAGAAAAGGAGGCCGGAAAAGACAACCACCCCCTGTTTGTCCTCCCGCTACACATTGCCTTAAAGGCGCCACCAAACAGGGTGCGGTTCGCACCTTTTCCGTTTTGCCCTCGCTCGCTGCAAATGGTTAATATGTTGATAACTAGTGAAAAGAAGGGGGATGCCTCCCCCTTCAGAAAACCCCAGGTTATATAACTTGAGGTATGCAAAATAGTAGTAGAACAAAGGTAGTCTTTAAAGATTACAGTCCCAATCAAATTTTACTTCTTCCTCCTTCACTGGAAGAAATGATAGATCCCAACCACCCGGTTCGTGTAGTAAATCAAGTCATTGATAGTCTTGATATTGAATCATTGATTGCCAAATATAAAGGAGGTGGTTGTTCCAGTTATCATCCTAGGCTTTTGCTCAAGGTATTGGTTTATGGATACCTAACCAATCAATACAGCAGCCGTAAGATAGAGCAGGCTTTGAGCCAGAATATCCACTTTATGTGGCTCAGTGGGATGAGTTATCCTGATCACAACACGATCAATCGCTTCCGCAATGATAAGTTGAAGGGTGTTTTAAGGGAAGTGTTCAGCCAGGTTGTTTTACTATTGGTTGAAAAAGGAGTAATTACACTGAAGGAAGCATATCTTGATGGCACCAAGATCGAAGCCAATGCCAACCGTTACACCTTTGTCTGGGGTCGGAGCATTATAAAGAGCAAGGAGAGGATCAGTAAGCAACTTGCGGATCTTTGGTCATATGCAGAAAGTGTTGCCAGGGAAGAACTTGAGAATAACGAACCGGAAAGCTTTGAAAATATCGATCAGGAATCAGTTCTCAGGACAATAGAAAGTATAGACAATGCCCTGAAGGGTAAGCCTATAGATAAGAAGGTAAAGCAGAAGCTTGGCTATGCTCGCAAGAACTGGCCTGAAAATCTCCGTAAGTATGATCAGCAGGAGAAGACATTGGGAAATCGCAACAGTTATTCAAAGACAGATACTGATGCCACTTTCATGAGGATGAAAGAAGATCACATGTTAAATGGGCAGTTAAAGCCCGGATACAACTGGCAGATTAGTACAGAGAACCAATATATCTTAGGGTATACGATCCATCAAACAACAAATGACACTACTACCCTTCAGGCACACATGGAATCCTTAAATTATAACCTGGGCAAGATGCCTGATGTCCTGGTGGCTGATGCCGGATATGGTTCTGAAGAAAACTATGAGTACCTGGAAGGCAATGATGTAGAGGCTTTTGTAAAATACCCGTACTTCCATAAAGAACAGAGCAAAAAGTGGAAAGATGATCCATACAGGACTGATAATTTGCCGTATGATGAGAATGATGACAGTTATACCTGCCCTATGGGTCAGAAAATGAAATTTATTAAAGATAAGGTCAGAATATCCGATAATGGGTTCAGACAAGTCAAACGGTTATACGAGGCTGATAACTGTTCTGGATGCCAATCAAAAGAAAAATGTCATAAAGGATCAGGCAATCGTATTATAGAGATTAATCCCAGATTAAATCATTATAAATCAATTATAAGGGAGAGATTAACAAGTGAGAGGGGTAAAAAATATCGAAGTCAGCGCCCGGTAGATGTTGAAGCTGTTTTTGGAATTATTAAAGGGAATAGAAATTATAGGAAATTTTTAACCCGAGGTCTGGAAAACGTCGAAACGGAGGTCGGATTACTCTCCCTTGCCCATAATCTGAACAAAATAGCAGGTCGAAACTAGGGGAAGAACTCCTTCTGCCATTTTTATATTGATTTACCCAACCGTATCCCTAATTGTTTGCTAATCCTGACAAAAAGAAAAAGGGTGCCCCATTTGTATTATGAGACACCCTCTTGTACAAGGTTTAGTAACCGGTTATCCCTAAAGGTTAATCTGGTTGAAGTTGATCTTGAACACCCGCTGTGCAGCATAATCGCCCTCTGCCTTGAACGGGTATACCATGAACCACCTGCCCTCGTAGCCTTTGAGTGAACCAACATACAGGTATGTATTGGCAAAAACCATATTTGCATCGTCCAACTCAAGAACCACTTCCAGG
>CAZXLU010000212.1:0-2533 GCA_964641875.1 Candidatus Woesearchaeota archaeon
GGAATGAAGCCGTTCGTGGTTGTATTCGTGGACGTAGGCCTCGATGATTTTCTTGCCTTCCTCAAATCCCCCCAAGGCCTTGGATGAGCGAATTTCAACCCTGGAGCCATTACCCATAGTTTGTCGTCATGTGCCTTGATTTGTAATGGCCGAAAAAAGGCGTTGGTTCTCACATCCCTCAATGATTTTGTAAAACCTAAGAGATTGTTTCGACCATTTTCTTTCCTCAATAAACAAAGTGGATTCATTAACTAGCCTATCCATTTCTCGTCTATTACTCAAGAGTCTATTCAAACCCTCGGCGATATCACTTTCGGTGAACCCGTCAAATCGAGCTACAATTTTTTGAGGAAGATCCTCGAAGATTTGTAATGGTGTCACAATGACCGGTCGTTTAGCAGCAAGTCCCATCTTAACAGCTCCACTAGAAGATTCTTCCGATTTTTGATAAGGGAAGGCAATAATGTCGGCTCTTTTCAACAAGGCCAAGGTTGCTCCATCTGACAAAAATTCATGAACCTGAATTACTTTTTGAGAAAGTCCCAAATTGACAATCAAGCGTTCAATTGCTCTTTTCTCCTCCATCGATTCTAGTTTGTATTGAAGAGCATTTACCAATAGGAGATGCACATCATTTCTTTTTCGGCACAATTCGGAGAATCCCTTTACCAATTTACTAATTCCCTTGTGGGGCAAAAGGAATCCATAAGAAGCTATTATTTTATTATTTTTTGGCAACTTATCTAGCCATTGAGTAACTTCCTCAGGTTTTTCTTTGTCTTCGGCCCCAAATATTCCGATCGGAAAGAGAGTCACATTATTAATTTTTCCTAATTCTCTGAATAGATTAAGATCTGAAAGGGAATGAACAAAAATCCGTGTTGTAAATCTTAGGATCTGCTTGAGTTCAATAACTCCTCCCTCAAAATATCGAAAAATTTCTCTGGGGTTATGGAGATCCAAAAAAGAGTCGGCCCCGACTTTTTGACATGCAACCAAAATCTCAAAAATCCAATCTATGCCAAAAAGTCCCGTTTGGTGCTGAATGACAACAGATCGTGGCTTCAAGGCTAGGATTTGTTCAATAATAGCCTTTAGAGAAGCACTATTATTGTCTGATCGCTTCCATAATCGAAAAACAAATGATTCATCCGTCATCATTGCTTCTTTTTCAATATCCGAAAAAACCAAAAAATTCTCTTCGTGAAACCGTTTGGAAAGATTACGAGAATAGGTTGCGATCCCACACCGACTATTCCAAGGAGTCACCCATATTATTGGCTTATTTTTCTTATTTTTGACCTCTTTCTCATATTGTTCGATCTTTTCCCCTGCACTGATAATCCTATGGGTGGATTTTTTCCAAGAGTGATAAGAAGCCGTCTTTCGAGCTACTTCGGACATCTTCGCTCTCTCTTCTAATGGCATCTCAAAGGCTTTTCTCAGAAGGGATGTGAGATGTCTTTGACTTGGCTCTGCCCACACTGACATACCAGGAGATATCTGAGAAGCTACATGGGAAGATGAGTATTGAAATTCAAACTCGACAAGTAATGAGTTATCTTTATTACAAAAATCTATCTGCCCACCATAACCGGTCGTGATAACAGGAACGCCACGCTTCATGGCATCCAGTAAAGGAAGTCCAAATCCCTCACCTCGGCTTGGGTAAACAAACCAATCCGCTATTGCGTAAAGCCCTCCAATCCTTTCATCCGTCCATTGTTCGTTGATAAGAACAACATGAGGGAAGTGATTATCGTTATTTCTCAAAGAATCAAGAATTTTTTCGGTTTCATTGTGAATATTACAAAAAGTCTTGATGAGCAGTGAAACATCATCTTCGTCTCTAAATGCCTCGCCATACGCCTTCAAAAGGACATCAATACCTTTTCTTGGAAAACCTGAAGAAATATGAAGAAAAACAAACCTTTTCAATTTTAGCCTCAGACCCGATTCAATAACATCTGAAGTAATAGGAGAAGGACCATGACCTGTGACAACAATCGGGAGCATAACCCCGTTGTCCCTCAATGTTTTTGCAACAAAAGTTGAGGCCACACTTAAAAAATCAAGGGAGTTATTAAATTCTTCAATGATATAGTTAGGGACTCCTGACTCTTCCCAACCATAAGAATGATAGGATTTAATTTTTCCCTGCATTCCTTTAGTCGTTGGTGGATATTGATACCGAAGATTGAGATCGATGTTGTTCATACTTTCGCCCCTTAAAACAAGTGGGCTTAGAAATGTATTTTTCTCAATAGTTTCCGCATCGATTTGCTGAGGATTTCCCTCCCCATCTATATTAAACACACTGACATCAAAGCCTTCTTTTAATAATTCTTTAGAAATAGCGCGATTGACAATAGAAATACTGTAAATTCCACCCAGAGGACCATCGACCCTGACAGTTTTCAGAAAAGAACAACGTCTAGGGGGTTCGCTCTCAAGAAATATTCCAAGCTTGTCAATCCTGTTTTCATCAATCTCAAGTCTCCTCTTTATATCATGAAGTTGTTTTTTATACAGG
>CAZXLU010000213.1:0-2514 GCA_964641875.1 Candidatus Woesearchaeota archaeon
GGGATGATGCTCTCGATTATAGGTACCTTTTACCTCTTACAAGGGTTGAATTGTTCGCACAGAACCTCTATATGCCTTGGGCAGTCTGTGCAATAGGTTCTATACGGGTCAAGATTCCTCGTTTCCATAGTATGATAAGGAATTATGTTCCTAATAGACCAGAGTTTAACCCTTTGAAGCCTAATTAATAGTAAAATAGCTTCAAAATAACATAGAAAAGCCCCTCGCAGTTTGAGGGGCTTTTTGTATTTGTGCTGTATTGACAAACATCTCACCCCATGTTAATATTGTTCTTAGGGATAAGAATAAACAATACTAATAAAGAGGGGAACAGGATGAAAAAATGTCCTAAGTGTAATACATCGAAAGATGAATCCTTGTTTGGATTAAATAGTACGGCTTATGATGGGTTACAGGCGTGGTGTAAAGAATGCGCAAAAATAATCCGTGCTGAAAAGACTCGTTTAATCAGGGAGGCTGACAAGGAGTGTGGTATATGCCATACAATTAAATCATTCGATCAATTTCAAAAAATCCGTGCTAATAAGGATGATATATGGAAATGTCAGGAATGTAGATTGCGTATAAGAGAGGAGTACTCCATCGAATATAGAGAAAAAACTAGGGAGGATCGTATAGCCTATTTAAGGGAGTACCGGAAGACTCATAAAACAGTTCATTCAGAAGAAAGTAAAGAAAAATCGAAAGCTCGTATGCGGGATCAATATAAAAATGATCCAGAGTATCGACAGAGAATATTGGAAAGCCGTAAACAGTATATAGAGGCTAATCCTGATGGGGCTAAAGAGTGGTATGCTGCTAATAGGGAATATTGTTTAGCCCAAAGTAAGGAGTGGAGAAAAGATCATCCAAAAGAATCTCGGGATATTTCAAAAAGGGCCAGAAGGAAACGCCGGGCACAGATACGTAATGGGGTAGCTAGGTGTACTGACACAATCATGCACGCAAAATATGAGCGGCAAGATGGACGATGTTTCTATTGTAATAGCGAAGTGCCCTTTCCGGCCGTTAAAGAACATATATACAGTATATGTAGAGGGGGCGATGATCGTCCCTCTAATGTAGTAATTTCATGTAAATCATGTAATGATCTGAAATGGGAATATATTCTTCATGAAGAATGGTCCCCAGTTCCCATTAAAACAGTCCCTTCTTATTTATACATTCAGAGACTTTTGATAGGACTTATGAATGATCTACACGACATTGGTATTGAGTGTCGGGTAATTAATCGGAACAGATTAGTATTCGATGGAAGTGATTTTGTTATTGAGGGAGTTAGTTTATTTTGGGACACAGATCGTTACAAAATGAAGCAATTAATTCTTATGGAGAATGTACAATATATTTATGAAGATGAATTAAAAAATAATAGGGGTGCAATTATTAATTCTATTAAGCATGAGTTTGGAAAATCCGATACAACTTTTGCCCGTAAATGTACTGTTATTCATGAGTATGATTATGCTAAATCAAGAGACTTCTGTGAACAGTATCATTTACATGGCTTTTCAGCTACTAATTCATACAGAGTAGGATTAGAAGATGTGAATGGGGAATTAGTGGCCCTTCTTATGGCGGGTAAGAATGGGATGAATAAAAACTTAAAAGAAAGCGAATATGAGTTATCTCGTATTTGTATTAAAGGAAATATTCCGGGAGGGGTGAGTAAATTATTTTCGGCATTTATAGCTAAATATTCCCCCTCCAAAATAATTACCTATTCAGATCCTATTAAACGAGCAGGATCTATTTACACATCCTTGGGATTTAGAGTATCTAGTACACCTGTACCCTTGATTGTATATGCGGTTGATGGGGAACGGGTAGGTGAGAGAACAATCTGGAATAGGATTGATAATAAGACCCTTCCCTATTGCGCCCCTGAAATAGGAGAATATAGAAATGCACGGGCTAATGGAATATACCGAGTATTTTATCCAGGACTAGTTAAATATGTATGGGATAACAAATAATTGACTTTCGTTTTAAATGTGGTATTATTTACCTAAGTAAACAGCCACTAACTGTATCCTATTTAAAGGAGAAGTGACTGTTCCCCACGGCTAAATCCGGGGGCTTCTACCGGCTTACGGAGAGACTTCAGCCCAAGTCTCAAGCATATTTTTCTGGTCAGTCTCATGTAGTACGTTGAGCTTTTACCTCAGGAACTATTCCTGAGAACCCATTAGCTTCAATTGTCAATGAGCAGAACACTCCCGAGTATTTTCATCTACTGGAGTAAGGAGTATTATATGATAGTCAACAAACAAAGTCAAGGGCATGATGCCTTGTATCCCCATGCCTGAAGGCAGGGGTTTTACGGCGTGTGCGATAAAGAGGAAGTCAGTCTATATAATAAGCAATACAGACTCAAACAAAAAGAAAAACGTCTTAAGGAGTCGTGGGTAGATGACTTATAAAGAATTGGATAAATGTTTAAAAGAATATGGAAAGAGGGCTATAGATATAGCAAAAGAGTTAAATATATCC